>SLIS01000230.1 GCA_007135505.1 Halovivax sp. | reverse complement strand
ACCTCCCGTTCGAGTTCGCCGGCGCGTACTTTCCGGGGACGAGGACGATCACGTTCGTCGGCGAGGACGGGGACGATATCGACGATCAGTTGATCGCACACGAACTCTGTCACGCGATCCAGTTCCAGACGAACGTGATCGACGAGTGGGATCGAACGTGGGCGGCCGGCTTCGACCGGTACAACGCGAAGCAGGCACTCATCGAGGGGACGGCTCAGTTCCTCGAAGACGAGTACGTGGGCGGCTGTGACGGCCACTTTTCGAACTGTCACCTCAAACGGTCGGGACGCATCCAGCTCGATCAGGTGGATCCCGCACTACTCGTCGCCTTCGGAGCCTACATCAACGGGCACGACTTCGCCGCCGCACTCGCCGAGCGAAACGGCTGGAACGCGGTCTGGGACGCCCACGCCGACCCGCCGACCACGACCGGCGAGATTCTCCACCCCGACTGGTATCCGAACCACGAGCCAGCACAGGTCCCGGTACCGGACGAACCGGAGCCAGACTGGTCTACACTCGACGACGAACGCCTCGGAATGCAGTCGGTCTTTCTCACCCTCTGGAACGAGGGCGTCCTGCCGACCGAGGAAGTAGCGTCGGACGACGAGGTCACCGACGAGGTGTTCTCCACGCAGGTCCGGTACCGATCGCCGATCTCGGACGCCTGGCGAGGCGACCGCTTCACGACGTTCGTTCGAGAGGGCGGTCGACACGCCTGGCTCTGGCGGATTCGCTGGCGAGATTCGAGCGCGGCAGAAACCGGCTACGAGTACTTCCGCGAGTGGGCCGACCTGCGCGGCGAACGGACGTCAGACGGCACGGTCTGGGAGCGCGATGATCGCTACGAAACGCTCTCGCTCGACGGGAGGGATCTCCTCGTCGGAATGGCACCGGACGTGGCCGCGTTCGAGTCGATCGATCCCGCACTGCTCGAGTGACGCGTTCAGGATTGCCCGTCCCGGAACGATCGTATCGAGGGCGCCGCCGGTACCGATGCGAACAACGATCATCCGCACTCGGACGATGCCTTTACGTTCCGCGTGGCTGACCGGCTACTATGCGCGAGACGGCCCGGCGCTGGCTCCCCGCTGCGATCGCCCTGGCGGGGGTCGGATACATCGTCGCGGCCCCGAGCGACCCGCTGGCCGTTCGGCTCCTGTTCAAGGTGATTCCGATGGTGCTGATCGTCGCGTACGCCGTCGTCCTCCTCCCGACGGACGTACGTCGGGTTCACGGCCTGATCCTGGTGGGACTGGGATTCTCGGCGATCGGCGACGTCACCCTCCACTGGTTCCTGATCGGTCTCTCCGCGTTTCTCGTGGCCCACCTCTGTTACCTGGCGGGATTCCTGACGCATGTGCAACCGACGACGGGTCGCGCCATCTGGGCGGCACCACTCGCACTCGTCGGCGTACTCGTCGGCTCGCAGCTGCTGGGCGCCATCCTGGTCGCCGGTGACACCGAACTCCTCGTCCCGGTCGCACTCTACGTCGTCGTGATCCTGACGATGGCCTGGGCGGCGATCCTCACGGGCAACCGCTGGGCAGGAGCTGGCGGCGTGCTGTTCGTCACCTCCGATACGATCCTCGCCTGGGACATGTTCGTCGAGACCCTCCCCTACGCGGGGGTCGCGGTCATGACGACGTACTATGGCGCGCAACTGCTCATCGCCCGGAGCATCGCCGACTTCGACTGATCAGGAACGGCCGTCAGCGACGGCCTCCCGATCGTCCACGGCGTCGCCGCCGAGGTAGTGACAGCCCACGGACTCGGTGTTCTCCCGGGCGGCGCGAGCGATCAACAGCGCCGTCACGCTCGCGTTGCGGAGTTCGTAGAGGTCACGTGCGGTCCGGGTGCGAACGTAGGCGTCCACCTCGCCCTTGAGCCGACGGAGGACGGCCCCGGCTCGGGCGATCTCGTCGGGATCGCGCTCGAGGCCGAGGTACTCGTCCATCGTCCGACGCAACCGGGTGAACTTCTCGGTCGCGAACCGGGGCGGGAGATCGGGATCCCTGTTCAGCAGTTCCGGAGCCTCGACGACCGCGGGCTCGTTCCCCTCCTCGATCCCGGTCGCGGCGTCCTCGCCCGCCCGCAGCCCCCAGACGAGTCCCTCGAGCAGACTGGTGCTCGCCAGACGATTCGCACCGTGAACGCCCGTCCGGGCGCACTCCCCGACGGCGTACAGGCCTTCGAGCGTCGTCCGTCCGCGATCGTCGACGTCGATCCCGCCGCAGAGGAAGTGCTCGCAGGGGGCGACGGGGATCTCGTCGCCGTCGATTCCGCGCTCGCGGCAGTTCTCGGCCAGGTTGGGATAGCGTTCGTCGAAGGGTTGCTCGAGCGTGCCGACGTCGAGGACGACCTCGCCCGTCCGCTCGCGCTCTCGCTCGACGGCCCGAGCGACGACGTCGCGGGGGCCGAGCTCCGCGCGCCCGTGATAGGCGGGCATGAAGCGTTCGCCGTTTCCGTTTCTCAGCACCGCACCCGCACCCCGGACGGCCTCCGAGAGCAGGAAGACGTTCTCCCGGCCGGTCGCGTCAGCTCGCCCCGACGTGCTCCCCGCCTCACCCCCGGCGAAGGCCGTCGGGTGGAACTGCACGTACTCCATGTCCGCGACGTCGGCACCGGCGAGTGCGGCCATCGCTATGCCGTCGCCGGTCGATCCCCGTGGGTTCGTCGACCGGGTGTACAGCGAGCCGATCCCCCCGGTCGCGAGGATCGTCGCGTTCGCGAGGACCGGGTGCCCGGCCGGTGACTCGTCAGTCAGGACGCCGTGGACCGCGCCCTCGTGGGTGACGAGATCCAGCGCCGCCGTGTCGTCGCGAATTTCGATCCGGTCGTGGGCGTCGAGGTGGTTGAGAAACGGGCGCAGGATGTGCGTCCCGGTCGAGGCGTCCACGTGGAGGATGCGCTCGGTCGAGTGGGCGGCTTCCCGCGTGTAATCGAATCCGTCGCCGTCCCGGTCGAAGTCAATCCCCAGCGTCTCGAGCAGGACGTCCCGGACCGCGTCGTCCGCCCGTTCGACGAGGACGTCTACCGCGTCCTCGTCCGCCGTTCCGTCGCTGGCCGCGAGGATGTCCCGCTTGAGCGATTCGGGATCGCCACGCGTCGTCGAGATGCCGCCCTGGGCCCAGTCGGTACTCGCATCGTCCGGACGGCTGGCCTTCGTCAGGACGAGGACGTCAGCGCCGTCGCGGGCGGCCCCGAGCGCAGCCGCACAGCCGGCGATTCCAGATCCGACGACCAGCACGTCCGCCGTCTCGACGGCCCGATCGGCCTCCAGTTCCCCGGGCTGACTGTCACCGTCCATGATCAGACCTCCAGCATGCGCTCGAGCGCGACCTCGGCGAGTTCCTTCTCCTCGGGAGCGACTGCGATCACGTTCCGTTCGCGGCCGTCGACCAGTTCCTCGAGCACCCACGTGAGGTAGTTGGGATCGATCTGGCGCATGGCGTTGCAGTCCATGCAGGCGTCCCCACACAGCGGGAGCACCTCGACCTCGGGGTGCCAGCGCTGGAGGTGTTCGGTGAGGTGAATCTCCGTACCGATCGCCCACGTCTCCCCAGGATCGGCGGTCTCGATCGTCTCACAGATCGTACTCGTCGAGCCGACGACGTCGGCGGCTTCGACGACCTCCCGACGACACTCGGGGTGGACGACTACGTTGGCGTCGGAGTGGTCCGCGCGGATCGACTCGACGTGTGATTCGCGGAAGCGCTCGTGAACCTGACAGTACCCGTCCCAGCAGATGATATCCGCTTCGGCGACCTCGCTCGGGTCCTTTCCCTCGGGATCCCACGGATCCCACTCGGCGACCGACTCTTCCATCCCCAGCCGGTGGGCCGTGTTCTCGCCGAGGTGCTTGTCGGGCAGGAAGAGGACTTTGTCGCCACGTTCGAACGCCCACTCGAAGGCCCGGTGGGCATTCGAGGAGGTACAGACGAGCCCGCCCTGGCTCGCACAGAAGGCCTTCAGATCGGCGTAGGAGTTCATGTACGTGATCGGGACGATGTCGGCCTCGGGGGCCGCCGCCGTGATCTCCGCCCACGCGGCGTCAACCTGCAGGGCCTCCGCCATACCCGCCATCGGGCACGAGGCCTCCATGCTCGGCAGGATCACCGTCTGGTCGTCGTCGGTGATGATGTCGGCCGACTCGGCCATGAACGTCACGCCGCCGAAGATGACGTACTCGGCGTCGGCCTCGGCCGCCCGCTTCGAGAGTTCGTACGAGTCGCCGACGAAGTCGGCGTGCTCGACGATCTCCCGTCGCTGGTAGTTGTGGCCGAGAACGACCACGTCGTCGCCCAGCTCGTCGAGTGCCGCCTCGATGCGTGGGGTTCGTTCGGCTTCCGAAAGCGTTCGATACTCGGCCGGGAGCTGCTCCAAGTTGTCGTACTTGAACAGGCTCAGGTCCGTCTCGATGTCCGCAGTTTCCATCGTTACCATGGCGCCACCAGGTGATACCAGTCACTCACACCCCACCTATGAAAAGATTTTATCTTCAATCGGTTGCTTCGACGGAGATAGTGTAAACAGTTAGCACGCAGACGAGGCAGCTCCGTTCGGTCTGCGGTTTCGGATACGATCGCGTTCGTCGTTCGACCGTTCGATCGGACGCTCCGATGGTCGTGGCCAACGCACAACACCGGTTGTGACCGCGTCCAAACCGGCGATGGTCACCCAACGTCTTTGCCGTGGTCGTCGAACGATACTCATGAGCATCGAACGACGCCTGTCACCGTTCACGCGGCGGGACTGGGAGACGGAGGAGGGAGACGGGACCGTCCGACTCGCCATCGTCGGGCTCGGGGGGTTCGTTCGCGAGCGAGTGTTGCCGGCCCTGGATGGAGAGTCGCGCTGTGAACCGACGGTCTTCGTGAGCGGGTCGCCGGATCGCGCCAGTCGGCTCGCGGACGAGCACGACGTGGTACACGTTCTCGGGTACGAGGAGTTCGAGGACGGTGCCGGAACGGACGCGTACGACGCCGTCTACGTCGGGACCCCAAACGCGACCCACGACGACCACGCCATCACGGCGGCCGACCACCGCAAACACGTCCTCTGTGAGAAGCCGCTCTCGGTATCTGCCGACCGTGCCCGAACGATCCACGAGGCCTGTGCTGACGCCGGTGTAACGCTCATGACCGCCTACCGACTCCAGACGGAACCGACGGTTCGACGGACGCGGGAACTCGTAGACGACGGCACCATCGGCGACTTCGTGCAGCTACACGGTAGTTTCTCGCACTCGCTGCTCGCGTACGCCGGCTCGGGGAGCTGGCGCCTCGATCCGGAACTGTCCGGTGGCGGCGCGCTCATCGACCTCGGCATCTATCCGCTCAATACGGCCCGATTCTTGCTCGGCGCGGATCCGACGCACGTCTCCGCGACCACCCACTCGAGCGGGCCGCCGTTCGACGCCGTCGACGAGCACGTCGCGTTCCAGTTTACGTTCCCGTCCGGCGCGACCGCCTCGTGTACGGCGAGTTTCGATGCATACCCCCACAGCCGCCTCCAGCTCGTCGGAACCGACGGCGCGATCTCGATCGCGTCACCCTTCGGTGGGATCGTTCCCCACGACATCGTCGTCGAGAGCGGCGATCTCTGCATGGAGTACACGGGCGAGCCGGTCGACGAAGTCCGGGAGCAGTTCGACTACTTCGCGTACTGCGTGCTGACCGGAACCGATCCGGAACCGGATGGGGCTGACGGAGTCGCCGACCTCGCAGTAATCGAAGCCGCCTACGAGTCCGCCGAGACCGGTCGGCGGGTACAGCTAGACGACATGTGGTACAGCTAGACGTCGCGTGAGCGAGTAGCGAACGAAGAAACCGCACGCAATCCGGACAGATTGGTCCGGTACGGTGATCAAAGCGTATCCAGGACACCCAGCACGCGCTCCTCGTCGGCGCGATCCGGCCCGTGCTCGCGGCCCGTTCGATCGGACTCCAGGTGGTCGTCGACGGCTCGCTCCATCGCGGTCGACAGCGGCGTCGACTCCCAGCCGAGTCGAGCGAGTTTGTCGGTCGCGAGCATGTGCGGCGGGTCGCGATAGAGGACGAAGTCCGTCAGGTCGAGGTCGGCCGCAGCGAGTTCCCGAGCGCCGGCGGTGACGATCTCGACGCCCGCCTCGTGGTCGGGATCGACGGCGGCCAGTGACTCGTCGATCAGTTCGACCATCCCGCGAAGCGTAACCATTCGCTCGTCGCCGACGTTGTACGACTCGCCGGGTTCGCCCGCCTCGGCGACGGTTCGCATGCCGCTCGCGACGTCCTCGACGAAGACGCGGTGCCAGACGTTGGTCCCGTCACCGGGAACGACGACGCGGTCGAACCGTCGGACGCGATCGATCCAGTAGTCCAATCGCTCCGTGTAGTCGTGGGGCCCGTAGACGATCGGGGGTCTGACGCTCATCGCGTTGACGCCGGCTTCGGCGGCCTCGAAGACGGCCCGGTCGCCCTCGGCCTTTCGCGGGCCGTAAGTTGCCGGTTCGTCCGTGGTCGCCTGTTCGTCCGTGCAGGGATGGAGCGGGGTTTTTCCCTCGCGCTTCGGTAGCTCCTCACGGCCGTACGCGGCCCCGCTCGAGATGTATACGTAGGCCTCCACGTCGTCGAAGACCGTCGTCGCCTGACGGACGTCCCGCGGGAAGTACGCGACGCAGTCGAAGACCGCGTCCGGGTCGACCGCGGCGGCGTCGGTCAGATCGCCGTCGTCGGTCCGGTCGCCCCGGACGTGGTCGACTCCGGCGGTGTCGGCGAACGGGTTCTCGTGGTTGCCGCGATTGAACAGCGTGACGTCGTAGTCGTGATCGAGCAGTTCCTCGACGAGGTGACGGCCGATGAAGCGCGTCCCGCCGATGACGAGTGCGTGATCCATGTGGCGAGCCAACCGACGCGGAAGTATAACGATGCCGAAGGCGGTAGGCGACTGTCCGGGCGAATCGAATCCACGTCACATCCTACGATCCGTCGTAGACGATCTCGCCGTCGACGATCGTCGTTTCGACGTCGATCTCGTCGATTCGGTCGCGGTTGTCCCACGGCGACGCATCCAGCACCACGATGTCGGCGCACTTGCCGACCTCGATCGTTCCCAGCCGATGCTCGTCGAACCCGGCGTAGGCGCCACCCACCGTGTACGCGCGCAGCGCTTCGGTCACGGTGAGCCGCTGGGATTCCGTGGGTGCATTCACGGCGTGGTGGACGCCGAGCAGCGGGTCGAGTGGCATGCAGTCCGAACCCAGCGCGAGCGGGATGTTCGCGTCGAGGACGGCACGGAGTCGGTTGGACTGTTTGCGCCGAGTCTCGCCGAGGCGCTGGTCGTACAGGCCGCCCGGCTGGGCCCACTGGTGGAAGTTCGGTTGCATCGAGGCGACCAGCCCGGCGTCCGCCATTCGCTCTAGCTGCTCGTCCGTCGCGAGTTCGACGTGCTCGATGCGGTGACGAGCACCGTCCGCGTTTTCGGTCTCGGCCAGGACCTCGACGGTCTCCTCGATCGCCTCGTCACCGATCGCGTGGACGGTCAGCTGGTAGTCGTGAGCGACCGCCTCGTCCGCGATCGAGTGCAGTTCGTCGGGGTCGACGACCCACTGGCCGCGATCGTCGTCGGGATCGTCTCCGGTGGACGACGCGTCCTCGCTGGCCGGCGCGTATGGATCGAACAGCTTCGCCGTCCGGGCGCCGATGCTGCCGTCGGTGAACGACTTGATCGCGCCCGTCTGGACGAACTCGCTTCCCGCGTTCGTCGGGAGCCCGGCGTCGATCACGCTCGCTACGTGATCGCTCCAGTAGTCGATTCGCACCCGACAGTCGAGCTCGCCGACCCGCTCGAGATCGCGATACACGCGGGGCGCATGTGAGTCGCGAACCTTGTCGTGGACCGCCGTCACACCGAGCGAGTTCGCGTGAGCGATCGCGGCCGAGACGAGTTCGCGCGCCTCCTCGTACCCCGGCTCGATCGCGTTCCAGACGGCTTCCGTCGCGTCCTCGACCACGACACCGGTCGGCTCGCCGCCCTCGGTCCTGACGTCGTGGTCCGGCATCTCCCCCACGAGCCGATCGAGCGCGACCGAGTTGAGCGAGGCCGTGTGCATGTCGATCCGGATGGCGACGACCGGACGCTCCTCGCTGACGGCGTCTAAGTCCTTCCGGGTCGGGTACCGCGTCTCGGGCCACTCGCTCTCGTCGTAGCCGAATCCGAGGATCCACTCCCGGTCGGTCTCGGCCTGCCGCGAGAGCGCGTCGAGGGCCGCGGACAGGTCGCCAGCCGACGACAGATCCGCGTGAACCAGGTACGATCCCTGGTTCTCCATGTGCGTGTGGGCGTCGACGAATCCCGGGAGGACGACCCGACCGCTACAGTCGATGACCTCGGTTTCGACGCCTCGTAAATGCTCGATCTCGTTCGTTCGACCGACGCGGACGATCCGCCCGTCGCGGATCGCCACCGCCTCGTGGACGGCGTCGGCCGAGTAGTTCGCAAGCGGTGACGATGCGTCAGTGTCCGGATCCGCGAGGGTGTGGACCTCCCCATCGAGCAGGACGAGGTCGGCAGCGGCCGTCATGGTCTCACCGCCGAGTGCAACCCTCAAAACGGTTGTGTCGTGGATCGCTCACGAGGGGGTTGCGTCGTCGGCCAGTCAGGTGACCCGGGATAGCCCGTGGACTGGAGTTGCCGCACCCGCGCGAGACGAATCAGCAACTGTTAGGACGGGGCCCCGTCTCGGCCTACGTATGAGCGACCCCGAGACCCTCGCCGACCGCGTCCGCGACGGCGACCTTCGACTGCACGAGTTAGAGGACCACGCAGACCACGAGACGGCGGCGACGGCCCGCAGGCGGCTCGTCGAGTCGGAAACGGATACCGAGCTGGAGACGATCGGCGACTACGCATTCGCCGCGGAGGAGACCGACGCCGCCATCGAGAACCTCGTCGGTGGTGCCCAGATTCCGATGGGCGTCGCCGGTCCCGTGCTCGTAGACGGTGGTACCGCCGGAGGCGAGTACTACCTCCCGCTCGCGACGACCGAGGGGGCGCTCGTCGCCTCGGTCAACCGCGGACTCTCGGTCATCCGCGATTCGGACGGCGCGACCGCCCGGGTCACGAAGAACGGGATGACGCGCGCGCCGGTATTCAGGGTCAAGGGCGTCGCCGAGGCCGCAGAGACCGTCGAGTGGGTCGAGGCCAACGAGGGCGCGCTGGCCGACGCCGCCGAATCGACGACCAGCCACGGCGAACTACTCGGCGTGGAACCGTACGTCGTCGGGGATTCGGTCTACCTTCGCTTTGCCTACGACACGAAGGACGCGATGGGAATGAACATGGCCACGATCGCGACTCGTGAGGCCTGCGAGGTCGTCGAGGCCGAAACGCCGGCGTCACTGGTCGCCGTCTCGGGGAACCTCTGTTCGGACAAGAAGCCCGCCGCCATCAACGCCGTCGAGGGGCGCGGCCGGTCGGTCACCGCCGACGTCGTCGTTCCGGGCGAACTCGTCGAGGAGCGCTTCCACACGACGGCCGAGGGGATCGTGGAGGCAAACACCCGGAAGAACCTCGTCGGCAGCGCTAAAGCCGGCAGTCTTGGCTTCAACGCCCACGCCGCGAACGTCGTCGGCGCGGCCTT
>SLIS01000140.1 GCA_007135505.1 Halovivax sp. | reverse complement strand
CGTACGCTTTCAGCAACGGGACGGCGAGGTCGTTCTCGCGGGCGAACACGTAGAGATCGTGTCCGTCCGCGCGGAGTTCGTCGATCGCGTGTCGGTAAAAGTGGACGTGCGCCGGGTGCTGGATCGTGACGACGATCCTCATTCGTCGATCACCACCAGCCCCTCGTTGGCCTGTCGGTCGAACACCATCGCAAGCAGCACGATCATCGTCGAACTGAGGACGGTCGTGATGGTGGTGAGCGCGAGGGTGAGCCGTGTATCGACGCCGTCCCGATCGCCATCGCGTTCGGTTACGAACCGGCCGAGGACAGCGAGCGTCGCTGCGAGGCCGAACGCACCGAGCGCATACAATCCCACGAGCGGGTGGAAGTCCCGGATCAGGTATCGGTCACCGAGCCGGCGGAGGAAGCGTCGCATGAGTAACCACGAGAGCTTCGGGACGAACGTCGTATAATCGATGTGACTTTTTTCCTCGCCGTACACGGCCGGAATCGTGACGTCCGCAATCGGAAATTCGTGCGTGTTGAGTGCGACCAGGACGTCGTTCGAGAAGCCGTATTGTTCGTACAGGGCGTCGAGGTCGAGCGATTCGAGGGCCTCGTGTGAGATAGCCGTGTAGCCGTTCTGGGGATCGACCATCTGCCAGTACCCGCTCGCGACCTTCGTCAACAGCGAGAGCAAGACGTTCCCGAAGAGTCGGAACGAGGACATCGACTCGTGGTACTCGCGTCCCCGCAGGCGATTGCCCTTCGTATAGTCGGCTCGCCCCTCGACGATCGGATCGATGAGTCGGTCGAGCTGGTCCGGATCCATCTGGCCGTCGCCGGCCATCACGGCCGTGACGTCGATTCCGTCAGCGAGCGCGTGTCGGTATCCCGTCGTGATCGCCGCGCCGACCCCGCGATTCCGATCGTGGCGAATCGGGACGATCACCTGGCCCTCGACCGCCGTCCCCCCGTCGGATCGCGTGTCGGTCACCGGAATTTCGGTACGTTCTTCGACCTCCCCCGACGCGGTCGGCGTCGCCGGTGAAATGGGCGATTCGGCCGTGGACGACGCATGCCGGCGAATCTCCGCCCACGTACCGTCGCTCGAGCAGTCGTCGACGGCGTAGATGCGATCGACGTACTCCGGGACCGTCTCGAGGACGGTCCCGACGAGTCCGGACTCGTTGTAGGCAGGCACCACCACGGCGACGGTGTGTTCGCGATACATCGTTCGGTCAGTGTCCTCCGTTGGCGACCCCTTCCCTGACAGTGGTACACGATTCGTCAATTCGTCGCTTACCCGTCGACCTCGCCGTGGTGCCACTCTCGGTCATCTATCTCACGAACGAAGGGGTCCCGCATTGTTATTCTCGACCTTTGTAGCGCATAAGCCGGCGATATTTCGAGCCCCGATGTTCACAACATTCGAACGAAGTTCACACCGAGAGCGGACCCCACTCGTTTCAGAATACGATGGGATTGACGCGGGTCTCCCGTGGAACGCATGATCCTCGCCCTGGCCTCGTACACCCCGGCACTGCCGAGGGGAGACCACGAGTGACGGCACGACCGACACCTGACAATCGGCGAAACTGTGTTACGGGCACCGGATGCTCGGTAGGAGCGACTTATGCTCGACCGGCAGACCGGCGACCGTTCGGTTCCGACGCAACTCACTTTATCCGACCAGTCTGTCAGTTTGATCGCTTAGCCATACAGCACTAACAGGAGGATGACCGTGAGTATCACGGTCACGTAGAGGACCGTGAGCCCGATCGTCGCCCTGAGGTAGAGTCGCGACGGAGCGCCACCGTCCGTCGGCCGGGCTCCGTTCGGAACCACCGAGACGCCCGGGACGCGCCGGACGACGCGTTCGACCGCCAGAACTGGGTTGTTCCCGATCCAGTAACAGCGGACGACGAAGCCGACCACGGCCCGGTCGACGGCGGCGTAGAGTTCCGTGACACCGAGCATGCTCCAGCGGCCCACGTAGAACGTTCCTGGCGCGACCACGAACGCCGGATCCGGGTAGTCGATCTTCGAGAGCGGCTTCCGGATGAGTTTGAACCCGACGACGGAGATCACGATCAGGACGAGGGCGTCCAGGAGGTGTGAGATGCTGTACGGGGTGAGCCCCTGGTTCTCGTCGGCGACGTCGATCTCCGTCCCATCGACGAGCGGGAGGAGGTCCGTAAATTGCCACCAGAGCACACCGAGCACGACACAGGCGGCCCCCACGGCCAGCATCGCGATCGACTGACCGGGATTGGCGTCGCGGACCTCGACGTCGCTCTCGCCGTGGAGGAAGGTGTAGTAGCCGAGTTTGATGAACGAGAGGAACGTGCCGATCGCTCCGACGAAGAGCAGCCAGTACAGCGCGGTGTACTCCGTCGTTCCGTCGAAGTATCCGGCGGCCGCGTCGAGCACCATCCCCTTGCTGATGAAGCCGTTGAACCCGGGGACTGCGGTGATCGACAGCGCACCGATGGCAAACGCGATCGCCGTGATCGGCATCTCCCGCCAGAGGCCGCCGAGTTTGTAGAGGTCGTTCTCGCGGGTACGGTAGATGACGACCCCGACGGCCATGAACAGCAGGCTCTTGTAGAGGACGTTGTTGAACAGGTGGCCCATCGCGCCGGCCACGCCGATGGTCGTCCCGATACCGATGCCGGCCACCATGTATCCGAGCTGGGCCTGAATGTGATACGACAGGAGCGCTCGCATGTCGTGCTGGAGCAGTGCGAAGACGACGCCGTATACGGCCATCAGGCCACCCATGTACGCGAGGTAAATGCTTCCCTCGGGTATCGCACGGAGCAAGACGTACGCGCTCGTCTTCGTGGTAAAGGCTGCGAGGAACACCGACGCGGCGAAGTGTGGCCGCGGATAGGTGTCGGGCAACCAGGTGTGGAACCCGACGAACGCCACGTTGACGCCGATGCCCAGCACGGCGAGAACCATCGGGAGGCCGGGTGCGATACCGCCGTCGATGACGCCGTCGTACCCGACCCCCTCGCCGAAGACGAACGAGCCGGCCTGTGCGTAGTGTCCGATCACGCCGAAGAGGACGAGGCTACCACCGATTCCGTGTGCGATCGCGTACCGGTAGCCCGCACGGACCGCGTCGCCGCCGTGGTGCCAGACGAGCACCGTGCTCGTGATCGCCATGAGTTCCCAGGCGAAGACGAGGACCAGCCAGTCGCCCGCATAGACCGCGGCGATCGTACTTCCGACGTACGTCAGCGCGATCGCGAGCTGCTCGCGCGGGGCGTCACTCGAGTAGGCGTAGATCACGGCGAAGAGCCCGAGGAATCCGAGTCCGAGGGCGACGAACCGCGTGTACTCGTCGACGAGGATCGGCTGGACCTCGAACCCGAGGAACGTCGCGCTCACGCTCGTCCCGGTCGGGGCGACCCAGGCCACGATCAGAACCCAGAGCAGACTCGCCGCACCGAGGGCGTAGCCGGCGAGTCGCGGCAGGACGAGCGAAAGCAGCGCCGCCGCGATGAGTACCGCCGGCGGATAGACCGTCGTCACGACGTCCTCGATCATCGGTCGATCACCCCCTCACCCTCGACCAGCTCGACGATGTAGTCGGCCAGTTCGAGGAAGACCGCGTAGTCCGGAACCAGGCCCAGGACCACGGCGCCCGTCGCGATGACGGCGATCGGCATCACCACGAGCCAGGTGCTCTCGGTGAACGGCGTCCGACGGTCCCAGCCACCAGTCGGTGGGCCACCGTGATGGTGGTCGTCGTGGTCGTGGTGTTCGTCGGCATGATCCTCGTGAGTCCGCTCGCCCGCCCGGGCGGCACCCGGCCCGTACGGGACGTCCGCGTCACTCGGATACTCGTCTACCGCGTAGCTGGATTCGTCGGAACCACGGTCGCCGGAGTCGTCGAAGGGTGTGCCGGCTCCGTTCCCTTCGGATCCGTCCTCGTCGTCCGGCGGTTGTGGGGCACCGCCGTCAGTTCGGGGGTCCGGGTGCGAGCGGTTCTCGCCACCAAGTACCCCGTATGATTCGCGCTGGCCACCCGGCGGGAACTCGAGCAGCGGTTTCGCGTCGTGGCGATCCTCGCTCTCGAAGAACGCCGTGTAGACGACCGGCCAGAGGTAGGCGATGTTGAGGACTCCGGAAACGATCAGCACCGTCGCGAAGAGCCAGTAGCCGGTATGAACCGCACCCGCCGCCCCGCCAGCGCCGATCAGCAAGTAGAGCTTGCTCACGAAGCCGGCGACCAGCGGAATGCCGGCCATCCCCGCCGACCCGATGGCGAAGGCGCTCATCGTCAGCGGCATGCGCTTGCCGACGCCGGCCATCTCGCTGACGTAGTCGGTGTGAGTCTCGACGTGAACGGCGCCCGCACAGAAGAACAGCGTGAGCTTTCCGAACGCGTGGGCGGGAATGTGCAGCAACGCCCCCAGCATCGCGAACGGGTTCAGGATGGAGAGACCGAGTACGATGTACGAGAGCTGGGCGGTCGTCGAGAACGCCAGCCGGCGCTTGAGGTGGTCCTTTCGCAAGGCGATGATGCTGGCAGCGGTCAAAGTGAACGCCGCCAGTATCGCGACCGGGACGTTCAGTCCGACGTCGCCAATCCACGGTACAGAGAGGGGGATGTCGCGGATCGTCTCCGTCCCGAAGACGTCGAGGTAGACGCGGGCGACGCCGAACGCGCCCGACTTGACGACGGCGACGGCGTGGAGCAAGCCCGACACCGGCGTTGGTGCGACCATGGCGTCAGCGAGCCAGGAGTGAAGTGGCATGACCGCCGCCTTCACGCCGAAGCCGGCGATAAGGAGGTAGAAAGCCGCCTGGGCGAACGCCGGTTCGGCGGCCGCAGCGTCGGTGAGTGCGCCCATTCCACCGATTTCGAAGGCGAGCGTCGCGCCCTCGGCAGCGTGGGTCTGGGTCAGCCAGTAGACCAACACCGTCCCGGCGAGCAGGAAGACGCCACCGCCGAAGAAGGTGTATGCGAGGTACTTTCGGCCGGCTATGCGGGCCTCATCGTCCTCGTTGTGGGCGACGAGCGGGTAGGTGACCAGCGAGAGCAGCTCATAGAAGATGAAGATCGTGAGGAGGTTCGACGCGAAGGCGATCCCGACCGCGGTCGAGAGGCTGGCCGCGAACGCCGCGAAGAAGCGCGTCTGGGCGTGCTCGTCCAGTCCACGCATGTAGCCGGCCGCGTAGAACGACGTGAAGATCCACAGGAAACTCGCCAGCAGGGCAAAGAGCATCCCCAGCGGATCCGCTCTGAGGGCGAAGTCGACCCCGAAGACGAACGTGTGGCCGGTCGCCTCCTCCAAACTCCAGTAGTACACCGTCCCGTCCATGACGTCGGGGAGCATGCTGGCAACGATCCCGAACTTGGCCAGTGCGGCCAGGACCGACCAGCCTTCGCGAACGTTCGGATAGCGATACGACGCGACGATCAGAACGACCGCGACCGCCGAAACGAGGACGGCAGCGAGCGGCCGAGGGTCAGCGAGTGTCGTTCCATCAACCATCTTCGAACACCTCCTCGGCAAACGGCTCTACGGCCTCGTAGAGGACGTCACCGGCGAAGCCGAGCACGACAGCCAGCACCGCGAAAACGACGACGATCGCGAGCATGCCGACGGACACGCGCGGCGAGTGAGTCGTCCTCGAATCGACGCCGATATCGGTCGTGTTGGCGGTCGCGTCAGGCGAGCGCCAACCGTCGTGACCGTCCGAGTCGTCGGGAGCGCCGCCGTCGGTCGCGACCGAGCCGGCGTGATTCGAACTACCGTATGCCGAATCGGTGTAGCCCGACGGGCGGGCCGACGCTGGCGTGAAGTACATCGTCTCCAGCAGACGGGCGACGTACAGAAGCGTCAACATCGTCGAAAGGAAGATGACTGCCGCCACCGTCCACACCTCCGCCTGGACGGCCCCGATGGCGATGTACCACTTGCCGATGAACCCGATCGACGGCGGAATCCCGACCAGCGAGATCGCAAGTACGGCGATCGACGCCGCAGCGACTGGTCGGTGCTCGGCGAGCCCTGCGTACGCCCGGACCCGCCGAGCGCCGTAGACCACGGCGACGACGCCGGCACCCAGGAACAGCCCGGCCTTCATGAGGCCGTGGCCGACGAGGTGGACCATCGCGCCGATTAGCGCAACCGGCGTGGCGAGGCCGTAAGCGGCGACGATCAGGCCGAACTGCGAGACTGACGAGTACGCCAGCATCCGCTTGACGTCGGTCTGCATGACGGCCAGGATCGAACCGGCCATCACGCTGATGATCCCGACGGTGAGGATCACTTCCTGAACGTACGGCGTGGTCGTCACGAAGTCGACGCCGTAGACGGTAAAGAGGATTCGACCCAGTGCGTACGCGGAGACGGTCGAGACGAGCGCGGCGATGAGCGGCGTGATGCCGTCCGGTGCGCGCTGATAGGCGTCGGGCTGCCAGGTGTGAAGCGGCCACTGGGCGACCTTGATCGCGAAGCCGACGAAGACGAACGCGAAGGACGCGTTCACGAGCGTCTCGTTTGGCACCGGCTCGCCACCGTTGAGTGCCTGCCCCAGAGAGATCATGTTGAGGTGACCCGTCGCCATGAACAGCAAGCCGACGCCGAGCAGGTACAGCGACGCCCCGAGCGTCCCGAGGATCAGGTACTTCAGCGCTGCAACGGCCGATTCGGCGCTGTCGCCCCTGGCGATCAGACCGTACGTCGCGAGACCCACGATCTCGAGGAAGACGAACATGTTGAACGCGTCACCGGTGAACGACAACCCGAGCAGCCCGCCGGTCAACAGTAGGTAGGCGGCGTAGAAGGTCGACCCACGCGGTCCACCGATCCGAGTGTACGCGAGAACGGCGACGGCCGTCCCGGTGACCAGCAAGGCGATGAGCGTCGAGAACTCGTCGGCGACGAGTTCGATTCCGTACGGTGCCGGGAATCCACCGACCTCGTGGATAACCCGACTGTACGCCGCGTCGGTGTACACGTCTCGAGCGATCGCGATCGCACCGGCGAACAGGCCCGCCGTGGTCACGAGCGCGACGGTCCAGCCGGTACGGTCGTATCGCAAGTCGAGCGCAATTGGAACCGCGGCTGCCAGGATCGGGACGACGATGAGCAGCGCGGGGAGCAACGTGACGTCGAACGAGGCTGGACTGACCGAGCCGACCCCAACGTGGAACGCCGAGAGCGCGTCGAGCGCCGCGTTCGATCCGGACGCGTCACTCATCGGCGCGCACCTCCCGGAGAGTGTCCTCTCGAAGGGTCCCGTACTCCGCGTAGATCCTGACGATCAGGGCCAGCCCGACGGCCGTCAGGGCGACGCCGACGACGATGGCGGTGAGCACGATCACGTGGGGAAGGGGGCTGGCGAGTGCGAGTTCGATCGAGTCCGGGTCGGGATCGGCCGGAACGACCGGGGCCGACCCGTCCTCGACGTACGCCACCGAGACGAAAAACAGGAAGATCGCCGTCTGGAAGAGATTCACCCCGATGATCTTCTTCACCAGGTTCTCGTTCGCGATCATCATGTAGAGCCCGATCGCGAGCAAGACGAACATGGTCGCGTAGGCGTACGTGTTCGCGAGGAGTTCGAGTGTCATCAGTCGTCACCTCCGTTCGTCGAGTCGTCCCCGGCCCGCGTGGACCGTCGACGCCCACCGGTCGACGCGTCGCGTCGCTGCTGGTTCGCGTTGTGCTCTCGCAGTTCCGGCGGGAATCCGGCTGCCGTCGCGAAGAAGAGCGTGACCACCACGCCGGCGACGATCAACGCGATGCCGCCGATCTCGATGGCTTCCATCCCCCACTTGGTGCCGTCCGGAATTTCGAGGACTATCTCGAATCGGTCGTACTGCAAGAAGTTGCCGCCGAGCGCGATGGCGGCGAGTCCGACGCCGACGAAGATCGCGACGCCGCCGGTGACCAGGCCGACGAGCACCGAGTTGCGCAACCACTGTCGCGTCGGCTCGATGCCGAACGCGAACGCGAGCATCAGGATCGTGACGCCGATGATCGCGCCGCCCTGGAAGCTGCCACCGGGCGTATCCGCCCCGTGGAAGGTCATGAACAGCCCGTAGGTGAGTGTGAACGGGGCGATGATCTTCACCGCCGTCATGATCACCTGACTCTCCGTGTACGTGTCGTCGACGGGGTCGGCCATCAGGCGAACACCTCACGTTTGAGGACGATCAGGACGGAGATTCCCGCGGCGAAGACGACGACCGCCTCGCCGAAGGTGTCGAATCCGCGGTAAGCGGCGAGGACCGCCGTCACGGCGTTCTGGACGCCGGTGTCCTCGTAGGTGTGCCGGAGGTAATGCTGGGTCACGTCCGGGTTGCTCCAGACCGGTGCCATCGGATCGCCGATGGCGTACATCTCCGGCAGAATCGCGACCAGTGCAACGATCAGGAAGCCGCCGACGACGGCGACCGCTGGGAGGTTCACCCGCTCGAAGGTCCGGTCGGTGGTCGGCCGACTGGTGCGGGCGATGGTGAGCAAGAGCAGGATCGTCGTCACCCCGGCTCCGATCGCCGCCTCGGTCATCGCGACGTCCGGTGCCAGGAGGAACGTGTAGATGATCGCCATTCCGAGGCTGTAGGCGCCGAAGACGACGATCGCCGAGAGGACGTCGCGAAACATCGCCGTCGTGACCGCCGCGAGGATGACGAAGACGGCGAGCGTGTAGGCGACGACGGCCGTCATCGCCCATCACCGCCGCGGTCGGCGTCGGTTTCGTCGGTAGCCTCGTCGGTCGCATCGCTCGACCCGGACTCGGTCTCGACCGAATCCGAAGTGGCGTTCTCCGCCCCGTCTTCCCGTTCTTCGTACTGTTCAGCTGCCCCTTCCGTATCCTGACTCCCGACGCCGGCGTCGGCCTCGGTCTCGGGCATCCAGGGATCGATCCCGGACTCCGAAGCCGACCGGGCGATCGCGTGGGCCGCCGTGGGATTCGTGATGAACACGAAGAACAGCAACAGGACGGTGTAGACCGTCGCGTTCTGCCAGCCGAGAGCGAGGGCGACGGCTGCGAGGGCCATACCCGCACCGAGCGTGTCGGTCTGGGAGGCCGTGTGCGCACGCGAGTAGACGTCTGGGAGCCGGATCACGCCGACGGCCGAGACGAACGTGAAGAACAGGCCGAGCCCGATCAGTAGCATGATCGCCCAGAACCGCAGTTCCTCGACGATCCCAGGGAGTTCGATCACAGCACACCACCCCGTTCGACCGTGAATTTCGAAATGGCAACGGCCATCAGGAAGTTGAGCAGGGCGTATATGAGCGCGATGTCGAGGAACCACGGCTCGTCGAGTCCCGCGGCGAGCAACGCGAGAATGACGACGGTGTTCGTCCCGAGGACGTTAACCGCGAGCAGGCGGTCCTGGGTCGTCGGTCCTCTGACGGCGCGATAAAACATCGCGATGGCGAGAACGACGAACAGCGCGGCGGCACCGAGAAAGACCGCCTCGACCGTGAGCCACGTCGGCGTCACGAGTCGTCACCTCCGACGATCTTCGTATCGCCGCGTTCTCGCGGCGTCGCGACGCGAGCGCCGGCCCGGCCGTAGAAGACGAAGCGGATTGCTCGCTCCAGTCGGCCGTCGAAGAGATCCTCGCGGGCGTCAGCGATCAACGTGTGAATGAGCAGTCGCTGATCGTTCGCACGAACCGTCAGCGTGCCGGGGGTCAGCGTGATGCTGTTTGCGAGTGCCAGTAGCGGCAGGCCGCTTCTAACGCGAGCGTTGACCTGCGTGAGCTTGGGATCGATGGGCATCGACGGTCGCAGGATGACCACCGAAATCAGCAGGTTTGCCTTGACGATCTCGTAGATGAGGTACGGCACGTAAAGCGCGAATCGGAGGACCCGAACCGGCGACTTGATGCGATGGGGTGCCGTCGTGAACGTGATCTGGGCAAGCGTGAGTGAAACGATACCTGCGACGACTGCCCCGGTGATCAGATCGAACCAGTAGGTCGGATCGCCGAGGATCAGGTAGAATACGTAGGAGATCGAGAACAGTCCAAAGACCCGGTCGAAGGTCGCTTTGCCGACCAGTCGCCCGTGTTGGGCCGGACGATCCACCGGTGCCGTTTCACACTCGAGACCGACAGCGCTGAATTCACGCTCCAGGGGTTGCAGTAGCGGAACGGTTCCAGCGGGATGGTACTCCGGGTCGAAGACGACGCGATCGACACCGGAGGCCTCGACGTATTCGGCGAATCGATCCGCGTAGTCTCGTGGCCCGAAGAGATACTCGTCGGTACCGATTATCACGGCCTCGACGTCGACATCGGCGCTCCCGACGTCCTCTTTCGCCCAGCTCTTCGCTCTGGAAAGGATCTCTTCGAGGTCGGCGATCGCCTGTTCACCCTCCGGAACGGCCGCGTCGTAGGGGACGGCGACGACCAGGTGGAGTTCCGCAGCTCCCTCGATCGCCGTAAGTTCGTCGACCGCGTAGGCGATGGTCTGTCGGATCGTCACCGAATCGGAGACGGGGACCAGAACGCTAGCCGCCATCGTCACCACCGCCGAGGAAGAGAGGTATCCGGGACATAACTCGGTTGTTGGTAGTCGACTCAAGCGGTAGCCACAGGAAAACCATTTCGTTATTCGGTGGCTGTGTGCGAGTCGACGCCACCATCACGGCCGTTCGATTCACCGGGGTCACCGTCCGGTCGGAGGCGGACCACCACCGACGGGTTCCAGCTCGGCGTCGATCCCGCTCCGAGGGGTTTACGTGGCGTTCGTCCAACTATCGGGTAATGAATCTCTACAGGCGAGTCCGGCCGCTTGCGTTCAAACTCCCGCCGGAGACGGCCCACAATCTGGGCAAACGGGCGCTCCAGGCGGTCCAGGCGACCGGGCCCACCCGGGCCGCCGTGCGTTCTCGATACCAGTATCGCCACCCGGCCCTGTCGATCGATCGGTTCGGAACGACCTTTCCGAACCCCGTCGGGATCGCCGCAGGATTCGACAAGAACGCCGAAGTCCCACACGCACTTGGCGACCTCGGCTTCGGCTTCATCGAAGCCGGAACCGTCACTCCGTATCCGCAGGAAGGAAATCCGCGACCCCGGCTGTTCCGATTGCGCGAGGACGAGGGCATGATCAACCGAATGGGATTCAACGGCGACGGAATGGACGCCGTGCGCGACCGACTCGAGGCTCGTGGCGGGCCGGACGTCCCGCTCGGAATAAACGTCGGCAAGATGAACGCCTCCGACGAGACGGAGGCGCTGGCGGACTATCGACGGGTGTTCGAGCGACTCTATCCGTTCGGGGACTACTTCGTCGTCAACGTCTCCTGTCCGAATACGCCAGACGAGTTCGACGAGGACGACCCCGACCACCTTCGAGCGATCTTCGAAACCCTCGGGGGCGAAAACGACAACGGCAAGCCAATCCTGGTGAAGGTCAGCCCGGACTCGCCGGCCGCGTCGCTGTTCGAACTGATCGACATCGTCGAGGAATTCGAGCTAGACGGCGTCATCGCGACGAACACGACCACCAGTCGCGACGGGGTGCGCTCACCGAAGCGCGAGGAGTGGGGCGGGCTGAGCGGGCAACCGCTCGAATCGAGGGCAACCGAGGTCATTCGAATCCTGGCCGAGTACACGGAGCTGCCGATCGTCGGCGTCGGCGGCGTCGACTCCGCCGAAGGTGCCTACGCGAAGATCAGGGCCGGTGCATCGCTCGTCCAACTGTACACCGGATTCGTCTACAACGGACCCTCGACCGCTCGCGAGATCAACCGTGGACTCGTCGAGTTGCTTCAGCGGGACGGCTTCGACTCGGTCGAGGACGCCGTGGGCGTCGATATCGAGTGACCGATCCGCCCCTCGGCGATTGATCGTCGGTTCGAACTCGGTACCGTCGTGTCGAACGTCGGCCCGACGTGACTCAATCGACATCGACTCGCGTCCCGAAACCGGGGTCGCCGACGACCGCACCGTCGTCGTAGACCACGGTTCCCCGAACGATCGTGGTAACTGCCCTGCCGACGAACGACTCGCCTTCGAACGGCGTGACGGTGTTCTTCGAGTGAAGACTGTGTCGGTCCTCGAGCGTCCACTCGTGTTCGGGGTCGACGATGGTGAGGTCTGCATCGGTGCCGACCTGCAGCGAGCCCTTCTGGGGGTACATCCCCCAGACCTGTGCCGGGCGAGTCGAGTGGTGGTAGACCCACTCCTCCAGGGAGAGTCGACCCTCGTCGACGAACGTGAGCATCGCTGGAATCTCAGTCTCCAGGCCGACGAATCCCGAAATGGCCTCCCAGGTGTTCCCGAAGGGATCGTCGACTCCCTTCTCCGCGTCGGTGTGAGGCGCGTGATCGGTCGCGATGCAGTCGATGACGCCGTCGGACACCAGTTCCCAGAGGCGCTCTCGCTGGGCCGCGTTTCGTATCGGCGGCTGGACGCGAGCGACGTTTCCCTTCTCCCTCATGACGTCTTCGGTGAACCACAGGTAGTGTGGCGCCGTCTCGGCCGTCACGTCGACGCCGCGATCCTTCCCCCGGGCTACCGCCTCGGCGGCGTCACCCGAGGAGACGTGAAACATGTGAATCGGAACGTCGCGGTCCGCGGCGAACGTGATCATTCGCTCGACCGCTTCGCGCTCGGCGAGGACCGGCCGGGATCGGGAGTGGTCGATCGGTTTATTTCTGCCCGTCGCCCGGAACTGGCGCTCGTAGTGGTCGATGATCTCGCCGTTCTCCTCGTGGAAGCCGAGCCGTTTTCCGGTCTCGCGAATCAGATCCATCGCTTCAAGGATCTCACCGTCCGACGGTGCCGGTACGTCGCCGACGGTCGAACCGAGAAAGATCTTGAAGCCAAGGGCACCGGCCTCTGCCAGCGCCGGAATACGATCCAGATTCTCGGACGTCACTACCGCATAGCTCTGGAAGTCGACGTGTGCACTCGCCTCTCCCCGCTCGAACTTCAGGGCGAGTGCGTCGGGTCCGTCGATGATCGGGTCCGTGTTCGGCATCCCGACGACGGTCGTAACGCCTCCGGCAGCCGCCGACCGAGTCGCCGACTCCCAGTCTTCCTTGTACTCCAGCCCCGGCTCCCGGTTGTGAATGTGGGCGTCGACGATGCCGGGAACGACGAGTCCGTCATCGGCGTCGACGACCCGCTCGGCCGCCGGCAAGTGCGATGACTCACTACAGCCGACGATCGTTCCGTCGTCGATCGCGAGTCCTGCATCGGCGATCCGTCCGTCCGGCGTCACCAGCGTGGCGTTTCGAACGACGAGGTCGACGGTCATCGGTTCGAGTTACGTACCAGCGGCAAAATAGCTTCGGAGACGCTCCTCCTCGAGTGGCTGCTTCTACGGGCTGATGTTGCCACGGGCATGTCTTTCGAACCGGTTTCGGGCGACGGTAGTGTCGTGGCCGACGGTGACTCCCGTACCGAGACCGGGGTATAAATGTCCCCGACGTAAGGATCGACTGACCTAGCAACTCGATCGTTTCGCCGAGGCTGCCTCGGCGTAGCCCGACAGAGTCGGTTGCGGTCGACGCAAACGTGGAGGCCCATCACCCCGTTCGTGTCCAGTGGTGACTCAAGCGTCGGAGGCGCCGAAAGCGGGTATATTCTCATTTCTTGAAACGCCCGACACACCACCGACCGGTCGATGACGGAGCCGAAACCGGTCTGGAAGACTGATCCGAGTACGTGAAAGATAACTAACGCCGTCCGAGCCTACAGTCGGGGTATGACTCTGGTCGAATCCCTCATCGTGTTCGCGATCAGCCTGTTGATCGGCGCACTCGGCATCTACGTCGGCGCGAAAGTCATCGTCGACGTAGAGGATTACACGTACGCGATCGTTACAGCACTGGTAGGCGCCGTGGTCTGGGCCGTCGTCGGATTCTTTTTCGGGTGGATTCCGCTGCTCGGCCCCGCGCTGGTGTTGCTCTCGTACCTCGCGGTGGTCAACTGGCGGTACCCGGGCGGCTGGGTGCAGGCCGCTGCGATCACCATTCTGGCCTGGGTGTCGGTGCTCGTGGTCCTCTACGTACTGGCGATCCTCGGAATCACCGGATTCGAGGCTGCCGGCGTGCCGGGTACCTGAGCCGACCGGATCCGTCCCCGTTCGTACCCGCACAGTCGATAGCAATGGTCCATTTCTCACTATCAGGGCGGACACTGGACGGGTCAATATCGCAGAAAGCAACGAGTTACTGTAACACACAGGCGGCTGAAAAAGTGCTTTAGTATCGGATGCTGTCTGTACGAGCGTGACAGCGACCACTTCGCTCGTCGGACGGTGATAGTATGACCGTGACGTGGAGACAGCTGGCCGCTTCGACCGGGACAACGGGCGAAACTTCGAGTACTCTCGGATGGGTCAGTGGCATCGAAGCACCGGGCGCGTTCGTCGCGATACGCGCACAGCTGGCTTCGTACGGGCGAGTCAGTTCCATCGATCAGTCGATCGTCGTCGCCACCGGAGCGATCGCCATCATCGCCGTCGTCTCGGTGTTGCTGCTGGTTCGGGGGACCGGAACCCAACGGGAGTCGCGATCGGTCGAGAATCAATCCTCCCACGCCGACCACTCGATCCTGACCGACCGTGAACGCGTCCTCGAACTCGTCGACTCGAACGGCGGCCGGATGAAACAGGCAGCGATCGTCGAGTCCGTCGAGTGGTCCAAGGCCAAAGTGAGTCGCCTCCTCGCCGACCTCGAGGCCGACGAGGAGATCATCAAACTGCGGCTCGGTCGGGAGAATCTGATCTGTCGACCGGGAAACGAACCGGCTGCCTCTCGAACGCCGGGGCCCGAACTCCAGACAGATGCGGGCGAGGAAACCCCAGCCGACGAGTAGCCGAGCGTGCGAGGAACCTGCCGTTCAGGCGAGAAGACGGTACAGCGAGGTCAGTGCGACGACCAGCAACGAAATCGTCCCCCAGACGATCGGTTCCAGCAGGTCGACGATCGGTACACCGACGCCGCTGAGTACGATCGCCAGCAGCCCGACCACGGCGACCGCAAGCGTGAGTTCCACGAGGCGGTCGTCCGAATTCTGCGTCGCGGAGAGGTACGCGCGCACGCGTTCGAACTGAGGTCCGTACTGGATCGTCTTCTCGTCCGGATCGTACGTGATGACGTCGTCCGATTCGAGCTGGGGAAGGTGCGTCTGTTGCAGCGAGACGTAGACGCTCTTGTAGAGATTGTTGGGAACGTCGGACTCGGAGTCGGCTTCCCTCGCGGCGACGGCGTTTGCGATCGTGGAGACTTCGACGGTGTCCGGTCGAGCGGCTAGCTCGACGACGATCGCGCGTCTGCGGTCGTTGCCGAGAATGTGAAAGATGTCGCTCTCTTCGAGACCGGACGCTTCGTCAGCGCTGTCTACCATCGTCACGGATCACCCGTTCGTTCGTCTTCCGGTACTGGCCGACGTCACGTCCGGCGGCCGGATCGAATCCAACACCCATGAATACCCACAGGTACGACCGGGTGACTCTTTAACGTAGTGAATTTAGTCAACGTTGAATGATTCACACAGAAATACACTGGCAGAGAAACAGTTTTCGGGTACCGTTCGTCCTTCGCGGTTTCCTGACGCGTGGCTCCACGTATCGAGCGATCACGGTGTAGAACCGGTTGGAGGACGATTCGATCACTCACCGCTTAGGTGATCGCCCGACTGCATCTCGCGGTAGGTCGTGCAGGCCGGACAGCCGTGTACGACGTCTCCGTTGTCACCAAATACGCGGGCGAACTGTTGGGTCACGTGTGTATCGCATTTTCTGCAGCGCGTTCCTGTCGACGACGATTCCATAGGCATCCAGTTGTGGGAGTTCGTATCCATAGCAAGTCTTACCGTTCGTTTGTCGGTCTTCGTTGTCTCCGCGTCGGTACGGGTGACCCGTCCGGGAACGCGCCGGGTGGCAGATGACGCTGTGGCCGACGGGGCCTGACACTCGACAGCGAACCGGACGGGCATCACGCTACTCAGGCGTCGGAGACCGGATAAAGTCGACAGACCGTTCACTGGCGACCTCGACGTATACCCAACTTACGTCCCCGAGAGGGCCAGCATTGCCGGCAAGGAGCGGAAGCGTCACGGAACGCACCGGACTGGATCGCCCGGGAGTACCCGGCGATTCGACTCGATCAACCCCACTTCACGCAATTCCAGAGGACGAATTCCACGGTATCGATTCACTCGTGGCGAGAAATTCGCCGTTTACCTCCATAATACAGAATTTACTTTTTTTATTAAGACGTTTCGGCGTGGAACGCGGTCCGTTATCAAATACAACGTTCGTGAACTGGTGAGGTAGATGGTTCATCACCGCGACGATGCGCGTCTCGCCAGTTCACCCGCGCCACGCCCGGCGTCGAAGCGTCCCGGAACGGAGCCACGATCGACGTAACGATGTCAAGTGAATTCACCCCATCAGGAAAACAGACGGAACGAGCAACCGAACTAAGCGCCTCCCCGAACGAACAGCTGGACGTTCTCGGCAACGAGTGTTCACGGACGATACTCGTCGCGACCCAGGACGGTCCACGGACCGCGAAGGAACTGACCGAGCGCACCGACTGTTCGTCGGCGACGGTGTACCGTCGTATCAACGACTTGCTCGAGAGCGATCTGATCGAGGAGTGTATCCGATTCGATTCGGGCGGTTCCCACACCACCGCCTACCGAGCGACGGTGGCGGAGTTGTCGATCGCGTTCGACGGCGAGCGCCTGTCCGTCTCGGTCGTTCGATCGTCGAACTGATCCGACGCGTCGACCGCGCAGCGGACGTGACCCCAGCGGAGATCGAACCTCTCGAAAAGCGGCCGATTCCGATCGGGCCGATTCGCCGTCGATAATCGAACGTGGCCAGGTGCGGTTCGCGTGTTTGCCGACCGCCCAGGTGCCTCGAATCGGCGGTTACCGGTTGCATGGTCGACATGTCCGTCTGAACCCACATTGGGCCGCTCACGGCCGAAAACGAGCGTAACTGGGCGTATGCTGTGAATAACAATTATCCAACCGATGAAACGCTCAACGCGACTGAACGATGCATGATCTGACCGGCTTTCAACGGGACCTGCTGTACGTCATCGCTGGGGCGGACCAGCCCTCCGGACAAGCGGTAAAGGACGAAGTGGAGAAGTACTACGATTCCGAGATTAATCACGGACGGCTCTATCCGAACCTGGATACACTTGTCAACAAAGAGCTGGTAGAGAAAGGTCAGCTCGACAGGCGAACGAACTACTACTCGATCACGGATGCCGGCCGGGAGTCGATCGAGCACCGCCAGGAGTGGGAGTCACAGTACGTCTCCCTTTGAGCAGCCGCTCGAATACGTACCAGGGTCGATCCGAACCGGCCCCGAAACTCGGTGACGTGTGCTACGTGGACAATCGATAGCGATGCCACCGTCTCGCCCTGACGTGTGAGTGGCCGGTAATAGCGTCGTAACAAATTGGCAGCGCCGTGTACCGGAAGCGAGCATGGACTCCCCTTCTCAGAACGAGAGACGCGAGAGTAGTCGTTCGTCGTGCGACGGTCGATCGCTGTTCCCGATCGGACGGCGAACCTACTGCGACGCCAGGCGGAGCACACGATGAGTTCCGAGACCGAAACCTCCTCACGGTTCGGGTTCGTCCGTTCGTACCCCGGAGACCTCGTACTCGGTTCGGCAGCGACGATCTGTTGCTGGTACGCGGTGTCCTCACTCCCCGCGGGCAGTCGCCTCCGGATCGCCTTCGCGCTCCCGCTGCTCTTCGCACTGCCCGGCTACGCAACAATCGCCATCCTGTTCCCGGGCGCACCGGGAACCGCCTCGCAGACGTCCGAGCGGTTGCTTCGAATTCAGGGGATCGACCTGGCCGAACGGCTCGCGCTCTCGTTCGCTACCTCGCTGTCGCTCTTACCAGTGATCGCCGGCGGAATCGTCCTGATAGGACTCGATCTCGAACCGAGTACCGCCACTAACGTACTCGGCGCGCTGACGATCGCAGCGATGCAGCTGGGGGCGTGGCGACGTCTGCAACGGCCACGTGAGAAGCGGTTCACCGTGCACCCACGTCGCGAGTTCGATCGGCTCGTCGGTACCGAGAGACGTAGCAACACGTGGTCCGCCCTTCTCCTGATCGCCGCATTCGGCCTGGCCGCAGGCGTGCTCCTGTTCGCACTCGCCTCACCGCCCGCTGCCGCCTCCTACACCGAAATCGCCGTGTACGGAGAGAACGAAAACGGGACCTACGAAATCGGTGCCGTACCCGCCGCCATCGAGCCGAACGCGAGCGTGCCACTCTCGGTCGAAGTGACGAATAACCACGACGAGGACAGAACCTACACCGCCGTCATTCAGGAGCAATCAGTCGACGACGGCACGGTTCTCGAGCGAACGACGTTGGCCGAACTCGAATACGATCTCGAGCGTGGCACGTCGACGCAGGCCGAGCGGGCTATCCAGCCCACCGCAGCGCTCAATGAGACGGTTCGGATCGTCATTCTGCTGTACGAGACCGACGACGGAGCGGTTCCGGTAGAACCGACGATGGACAACGCCGATAAAGCACTGTACTTCTGGATGACTGTCACCGAGGACCCGGACGACGACGGAACGATCATCGTCGACTGATCGACCCGGCCTCCTCATCCAGTTTCAAGGTTTGCCCGTCGACCACGCTCACCAATCATCGTCCCGAGGGTGTGATTCCAACAAGTGTTCGACCCGTGCCATCCGTCTCTCGGAAACACCCGGTTCAGTTCGGCATTTCCGCGATTGATCGCGCCGGCGTCACACTGAGCCGTATTGAATCGTCTTCTCCGACGATCGACACCACCTGAACGGCCGCTTCACCGCGCTTGTACCCGCGTTTCTCGCTTCCTAGACTACTCAATCCGGGCGAACAGTCGGACGATCGTTCGCTGGGATTTAGGTCATCAGGGAAGACGACGGCACGGTTCGGGTATAGCGCGTTAAATCGGAGTCCTAGCGGCGAACGGGTGGTCCGGTCCGACGGCCTCACCGTGTCACGTCAGTCGGCACGGTAGCAAGGTCGTGCACGAGGCGTCCACGTCCGGCTCAGCGGTGGTCGTCCGAACGCACCCCAGGGTTTCGCCACCACGAGCACTACCGGCGTCGTGACGAGGAAACCCGTACCTTCGAAAGATGGGCTCGAGAAACACCGGCCAGTCAGACCGGCAGTTGACCACTCGGTCCAACGAGAAACCGAGAATCACCAGTATCCGGATCTCGAAAGTCGCTGCACGGTAGCGACGGTCAGAAACAGGCCCGCGAGGACTATTGCGAGGAGTGGTGCAAGCGTCGCGGTCGATCCCGCTGCGAGGAAGACGGTGGCGAGTCCAGCCAGACCAGCCAGCGTCAGGACGGAGTAAGCACGGTACCAGGTCCGTCCACCGTTCGGATCGGTGTCGAGATACGGTTCGAACCGACGTTCGTCGGATAACAACTCGATGCGATGCGCTTCCGGCTCCCACTCGATGATATCGTGGTCGTTGAGCATCGGCAAGTGTGTCTGGTAGAGCGAGATGTACACCCGTCGTCGCTGTGCACGGGTCACCTCGTCGTTGTCGACGCCGTTCTCCTGAGCCGCGACGTACTCGACGAGCGGAGTAAGATCGCACGTGCCGTCACGCTCCGTGAGGAATCGGACCGCCATCCGACGCCGTGCGTTACTGAACACGTCGAACAGCTCCGCTCTGGAGAGTTCCGTTTCAGCCATCCGTGTCTCCTCCTTCGTTCGTACCAGCCTCCGGGATGACGGTGCGAATCGGATACCTCACGCTTTCTCCCTGAGATGGAGAGGGGCTTTACTATCAGCCTGCTACCCCTTCGAAAGGTGATTGTACCGGTTTCTTCCCGTGACCGACCGGAATTCCGAAACGTTGGGCGCTGAATCAGCCGATATCGCCCGCATTTGGCCCTGTGAGGGTCGGACCGAACGAGCCGAATTCCGACGTGTAGAAACCGGCTACCGTCTCTGCAAGAGTGGGATAACAAAGCGGTATTACCGGTTGGATACGCCTGATTGCAATCGAGTTGTGCAGTCGATCATGATGTACACGAACCCAGTACGATCCCGCAAGGGTGAATCGGTATGACACGCGTCGTGGAGGGAACGCAGTGTTCGATCGACGACGACGTGACGATCGGGTACGGAGACTTCGACGAACCGACCCGCCTCGGCGACGAGAGTACGATCAGGTCCGGAAGCGTCATCTACGGCGACGTGACGATCGGACGTGACTTTCGAACCGGACACGACGTGCTCGTTCGCGAGGGCACGACGATCGGCGACGACGTCCTCGTCGGGACCAAGACCGTCATCGACGGGAACACGAAGATCGGTTCGCACGTGAGCCTCCAGTCCAACGTCTACGTCCCGACCGAGACGGAGATCGGTTCGAACGTCTTCGTCGGCCCTGGAACGGTCATGACGAACGACGAGTACCCGATCCGGGCGGAGGCCGAACTCGACGGACCGACGATCGAGGACGGCGCGTCCGTCGGTGCCAACGCGACGATCCTGCCGGGAGTCACGATCGGCGAGAACGCGTTCGTCGGGGCGGGTGCGATCGTTACCGACGACGTTCCCGCGAACCGGCTGGCCGTCGGGGCCCCGGCGCGTATTCGATCGCTTCCAGAGATGCTCTCCGGCCCAAACCAACTGCAATGAGCACGATACCGATCGCCGATCCCGACGTCGGCCCCGCTGCGTACGATCGTATCGAGTCCCTCCTCGAGCGAGGTGCACTCGCGGACGGACCGGAAGTTCGTCTATTCGAGGACGCGTTCGCGTCCTACTGCGAGACCGAACACGCCGTCGCGACGTCGAACGGAACGACGGCGCTACACGCGACACTCGAAGCCGTCGGCGTGGAACCGGGCGACGCCGTGATCACCTCGCCCTTCTCGTTCGTCGCGAGCGCGAACGCGATCCGTCTCGCCGGCGGACGACCGATCTTCGCCGACATCGAGCCGGAGACGTTTACGATCGATCCGGCGGAGGTGAGGCGGCTCTGTCGACGCCGGGAAGACGTCGTTGGTATCCTGCCGGTACACCTTTACGGCTGTCCGGCCCGGATGGAAGAACTGACTGAGATCGCCGACCGACGCGACCTCTTCGTCGTCGAAGACGCCTGCCAGGCCCACGGCGCAGCGATCGACGGGACGCGGGTCGGCGGAATCGGCGACGCCGCGTGTTTTTCGTTCTATCCGACGAAGAACATGACGACAGGAGAGGGTGGGATTGTCACGACGGACGACGAGGCAATCGCCGAGCGAGTGGCGAGCTACATCAACCACGGCCGCCGTCAAACTGGTGACGGCGAGTACGATCACGTCCGCCTCGGCCACAATCACCGCATGACCGCGATCGCTGCGGCGATCGGGCGCCGCCAACTCGACCGGCTGCCCGGCTTCACTGAGTCGCGCAGGGAACACGCGGAGTACTACGACGACCACCTGGCCGAACTACCGGTCACCCGGCCGACGGTGCCGGACGCGTTCCGTCACGTCTACCACCAGTACACGATCCGGGCGCCCGAACGGGATCAGTTACGAGAGACGCTCGCCGATGCCGACATCGAAACCGGCGTCTACTACCCGACGCCCATCCACCAGCTTCCGGCTTACGACGCCGTACACACGGCAGCGACGGAGCTTCCGAAAGCCGAACGGGCCGCGACGGAAGTGCTTTCTCTACCGGTCCATCCGGGTCTGGATACCGAATCCTGTAGACGAGTCGTCCAGACGATAGCGGCTCACTACGAGGAAACATGAGCGCAAGCACTCGGCGGCGTCGCGCCGAGTCTCCGAGCCGATCGAACGACGACACTTCGTCGCCCCCGTACGGGTCGACCGACGAGCGCTGGCGAACGGACGAACACCCCCAGCAACCGAGCGCGGCAACCCCCCAATTATGACTGCTGTAAATTCAACGATCAACGTACCGAAGCCACCACGCGCCGGCGTCATCGGCGTCGGCGCGATGGGCGAAAATCACGCGCGCGTCTACAGCGAGTCGCGCGGCGTTACCCTCGCTGGCGTGGCCGATCTCGACGAGGAACTCGCTCGCTGCGTTGCCACGGAGTACGGTACCACGGCGACATCGGTCGACGGACTCCTCGAAAGCTGTGACCTCGTCTCGGTCGCCGTCCCGACGGCCGGCCACTACGATGCCGTTCGTCGCTGTCTCGAGGCCGGGGTTCACGTCCTCGTCGAGAAACCGCTCACGGCGGATCTCGACCGCGGTGCCGAACTCGCCTCGCTGGCTCGCGAGAACGGGCTCATCCTGCAGGTCGGCCACATCGAGCGGTTCAATCCAGCGATCCGGACGGCGACGGAGCTGATCAGGGACCTCGACATCATCGCTATCGACGCGAAGCGACTCGGGCCGCCGGTCGATCGAACGACGACTGATCGCGTGACCCTCGACCTGATGATCCACGACGTGGACGTGGTCCAGTCGATGCTCGGCGATCGACCGACCGCCATCGCCGCGACCGGGACGGCGGACGGACAGCACGCGACTGCTACGCTGGAGTTCGACGACGTCGTGGCGACGGTCACGGCCAGTCGCGTCAGCCAGCGAAAGGTCCGTCGGCTGACGGTAACCGCGAGGGACTGTCTGGTCGAGGTCGACTACCTCGACCAGTCGGTGTTGCTCTATCGGGACTCGTTCCCGGAATTCGTCAGCGACGAGAGCGGGAATCGGTATCGACACGAGAGCGTCATCGAACGTCCGGAGGTGAAGAATCGCGAACCGCTGCGAGCCGAACTCGAGTCGTTCGTCACGGCCGCAACCGAAGGGACGGAGCCGGCCGTCACCGCGGACGACGGACTCCGGGCCCTCGAAACGGTTCGAGAGATCGACGACCAGGTAGCGACGGCGGAGAGTCTGGAGGTCCGGTCACGATGACGGAAGCCACACTGGATCGGCTGTACGACGTCTCACAGGATCGGGAATCCCAGCGTGCGGCTCTCCGTTCCGGATCCATCCCGGTCGCCGTCTACGGACTCGGGAAAATGGGGCTTCCGCTCGCTTCCGTCTACGCGGAACGGACCGGTTCGGTGATCGGGGTCGACATCGACGAGGACGTCGTCTCCTCTGTCAACGACGGTCGGTGCCACGTCGACGGGGAACCCGGCCTGGCCGACCTGGTCGCCGAGCAGGTCAGCCGGGAGCGACTCGAGGCGACGAGCGACGGCACCGAAGCCGCCCGGCGAGCCAGCATTCACGTCGTGCTGGTCCCGACACTCGTCACAGCGACGAAACAACCCGACCTCTCCGTACTCGAGGACGTGATCGCCGACGTCGCAGTCGGCCTCGCACCCGGCGACCTCGTGATCATCGAGTCGACCGTCCCACCACGAACCGCGCGAGACGTCGTCGCACCGACACTCGTCTCCCGGTCGGGTCTCGATCCCGGGACCTTCGGCGTGGCAGTCTGTCCAGAGCGAACCTCGTCGGGGACCGCACTGCGGGACATCCGAGGCCGATACCCGAAGGTGGTCGGCGGCATCGATCGGGAGAGTACCCGCGCCGCCGCGGTGCTCTACGAGGAGGTAACGGGCGGAACCGTCCACGTCGTCAGTGATGCGACGACGGCGGAGGCAGTGAAGGTGTTCGAAGGCATCTATCGCGACGTCAACATCGCCCTCGCGAACGAGCTCGCCACGACGAGCGGAGAACTGGGAATCTCGGTCCGCGAGGCGATCGCGACGGCTAACGAGCTGCCGGTCTGTGACCTCCACGAACCCGGTCCGGGCGTCGGCGGGCACTGCATACCGAACTACCCGCACTTCCTCCGTCACCGAACGGAAACGCCGACGCCGCTAACGGCGACCGCTCGACGGGTCAACGAACGGATGCCGACGTTCACCGTCGAGCGGCTCGAGTCTGGCCTCGACGAGGCGGGAATCGCCCTCGAGGACGCAACCGTCGCCGTGCTCGGGCTAACCTATCGGCCGGGCGTCGCCGAACTGCGGACGGCACCGGGGCTCGACGTCGCCATCCACCTCGAGGCCCGCGGAGCGACCGTCTACGCCATCGACCCGCTCGTCGACGCGCCCGCTATCGAGTCCGAACTCGAAGAGACCAGACCGAGCGGTCACCTCGAGCAGGCGTCCGGCCCGACAGCGGCCAACTCGAATTCGACGACAACCGTGGTCGAGCTGGACGCCCTGTCCTCGATCGATCTCGATGCAATCGTGCTCGTCACTCCGCACGAGCAGTTCGCCTCGATCGAATGGGATCGTCTGGATCCCGTCTACCTGCTCGATGGCCGTGATGCCCTCGAACTCGAATCGACGCACCATCGCTACGAAGTCCTCGGCGGGTCGGTCGGCCCCACGGGGTCTGATGGAGGGACGAGCGAGTGGTGGGACGTCGGACGCAGGTCGATCGCGGACGCCGAGACGACGGAACAGATCACACCGTCACAGGAGTGAGCCGACGTTCACAGCCGACGCTCGGCGGTCGAACACCACGATCCGTCGGACGTAATCGAGTACACGTTGTTCGGTAAGTTGATTGATTGTATAACCTGGACCGCTCGATAGTGTGCCCCAGCAGACCGATAGTATAAGCGGTACAGACGGACGTATCACCGGTAGCGAGTGTCGATCAACGGAACTGTGCCCGAATGCGGGTCGGAAAGACGGCGGGTTACTCGACCATGTCGCGGCACAGTCGTCGGCGGGGGACGGCGTGCTCGCGACCGCGGGTCCGAGCGAGACTGATCGCCGATCAATCGACCGGGTATTCCGCGATGGTCTGACGGTTACAGTACGGACAGGCACTCGTGGCGTCGGTGACCGACGTGCCACAGCGACGACACTCGTAGATCACTCGCGCCGTGACGTTGGATTGTCCGGTACTGGGACCTGCCGACCGCACCTCCCGCGGCGTGGGCTCGCGGGCGGTGAGCAGGGTAGTAAGATACTCTGTGAGTGTCATTCTGGGTGACACTCGGCGGTTCATTGAATGGAAAAATAAACGTTCCCCGCCGACTCACCGCGTGCAAGTGGCGATTTCGGGCGTGAAGGTCTCGATCATCCCGTCGATCGCGCCCGCGGACCGTCGGCAAATCGTAGGTCGCGTACAGCAAGCGGTGGCTAACAAAGCGAGTTCAGGACCCGGCCTAGGTCGCTCAATGGCTGTCGATCCATCAGTACACGTGCTGGCGCTGACGACGAACGAGAAGGCGCCGTTTTTCACCCAGCAAGTCGAGGCCCTCCGACAACGCGGCGTGCGGACGACGGTGCTCGCCGTTCCGGGGGATCCGACGGCACCCGATGGACGCGGACCGAGCGATTACGTCCGATTCGGCGCCAGCGTTCGACGCCACGTGGATTCGTCGGTCGATCTCGTCCACGCCCACTACGGACTCACGGCGCCGATGGCGCTGGCCCAGCGGCAGTGTCCGGTCGTCCTCTCGCTGTGGGGATCTGATCTTCACCACCGATGGATCGCCCCGATCAGTCGGCTCGCAGCGCGTGCGTGCGCTGAAGTTATCGTCATGTCCGGGGAGATGGACGAGATGCTCGACGTTAACGCGCACGTCATTCCCGACGGGGTGGATCTCGAGCGTTTTCGACCCATGAATCATCAGCGGGCCCGTCGATCCGTCGGCTGGTCGTCCGAGGGATACGACGTATTCTTTCCGTACTCGAAAGATCGCCCCGTGAAGGACTATCCGCGAGCACGGCGCATCGTCGGACGGGTCGATCGGCGGATGGACGCCCCCGTTCGACTTAGAACCGTCTCCGACGTCCCACACGAACGGATGCCACGATACATGAACGCCGCCGACGCGTTACTGCTGACGTCCAAATCCGAGGGGTCACCGAACGCCGTCAAGGAGGCATTAGCCTGTAACCTTCCGGTCGTCGCGACAGCCGTCGGTGACGTTCCGGAACGACTCGACGGCGTCGGGCCGTCCCGTTTCGGCGAGAACGACCGAGCGCTGGTCGACGGACTGGTCGACGTGCTCAGGAGCGGCGAACGATCGAACGGCAGAGAGACGGTCCGGTCGATCAGCATCGAGCGCGCGACGGACCGACACCTGGCAGTGTACGAGGGCGTTGTCGACGCCGCAATCGACGTGGAACGCGACACCGTGACACGCCGCTCTCGGGAGCAAGCCCGCTGATCGGCCCGTGGCCGGTCGAGGAACCGACCACGTTCAACCGTGCGGGGTATTCGACGTGATCCCGGGACCGGCGTCCGCCTCGGAGACTGCGACGGTTCGTCGTCCAATCTGACCCATCGTCTCGACCTGCAGCGACGTTTCGTCCCGTCGACGAGCGAGGTAGGCGAATATCCGTCGCATTCGTTGGGCGTCCCTGTCGGTCGTGACGTTGTTCGGGTGGAACCAGAGGTGAAAGACGCCGTCGCCAGCGACGGCCTGATCGATTCCACGGTGAGCGAGCGCGACCATCGGATCGTCGCAGAGCGTCTCGCCGATTCGTCTGAGCGACCCCTCGAAGCCGAAGGCGAACAGCGAGGGGGGCACGTCGACGAGGCCGAACTCGTCGATCGACGGCGTCACCAGCAACGAAGTCGGGCGGAGGACGTCGCGAACGACGGCGTGAGCGCCCTCCGGGTCGTCCGCCCGCGATCGATAGGTGCTGAACCCGGTATCAGCGAGGACGTCCCGGTGACCGACTTCGTTTCGCGGGAACACGAACGAACGGAGCGAGAGTCCCCACTCCTCTGCGATCTCGATAGCGCGTTCACACTCGGCACGCGCGATGTCCGCCGTGGTATCCGCATCGTCGAAGAGGACGTGTGAGAACGAGTGCGAGCCGATCTCGTGACCGATCGGTGAATCGAGAATCGCCGACACCAGACCTGTACCGAACCGGAGATCCGGGCGATCGGCCCAGTCAGTCCGTTCGCGTTCGAACCACCCGGGTGGCGTCGGGTGGTTCTCGTGGCGTCCATCACACTCACCCAGCATGAGGTGACCGACGACAGCCCAGGTTGCCGGAATTTCGTACGCGTCGAGGAGTTCGAGCGTCTGCTTCCAGCCCCATCGTGCACGCGCTACTCGTTCGGCCGGGAGTGCGGGAAGATCGTGGAACCCCCAGCCGAGTTCCGCGTCGAGTGAAATAACCACGCTACCCACAGGTACCACCCCGAGTCGATCGACACATGCCCCGCGATATCGCCCCTGGCGCGTTTGTTATGTCGGGCCTTTCGGGTATCGCCCTCATCGGACGGGACCGACGGTCGCCCCTCGACGGCTCGAAGGGCCACCGGGCAACCGGGAACGGGCTGTACGGAGGAATTACGGGGCTGCCGATGGCGTTAGCGTCGACGGGATCGCGGTTAGAACCGTGAGACGGTTGCGATTAGATCCGTGACGCGGTCGCGAATAGAACCGTGACTGACTCGTACATTCGAAGCCACGTCCGGTCCGCACCACCGTACGTACGAACGATCGTCGGTTGCATTGACTGGGCCACAGTGGGACCCGCCAATCGCGTCATTCTCACGTTCCGGTACGTGGGCCCGTTTCGGAATCCAGACGAACACGTGAGCAAACTCGTCGCCGGATCCTATGGTCTGTGCCACTCACACACGCTATCTCAGGGTACGGTGAGTGTCCCGACGGCGGACGCTTGCAGCGGTTGCATAACAAAACCGTCCCAACTCCTCCGGTTGGATAGCTGGTGCACTGCACCACATACAACATCTATGGCTGGATCTGGTACGGGAGCCGATCGAGCGTTCGTACTCGGGCTCGACGGCGTTCCATGGCGATTGATCGAACGGTGGAGCGACGACGGGACACTGACCAATTTCGCGCGACTGCGCGAGCGAGGGGCCTCGGGACCGCTCGAAAGTACCCATCCGCCGACCACGCCGCTCGCCTGGCCCTCGATCGCGACCGGCGTCTGGCCGGACAAACACGGGATCTACGGGTTCCAAAAGCTCTCAGCGGAGTACACGCACCGGATGTACACCAGTCAGGACCTGTGCCAGCTGCCCATCTGGCAGCAGCTATCGCCGTCGATCGTCGGCAATGTCCCGATGACGTATCCGCCGGTCGACATCGACGGGGAGATCGTCTCCGGAATGATGACGCCGTCGACGGAGAAGACGTTTACCGCTCCGGCAGACCTCGGCGACGAGATCGAGACACGGATTCCCGACTACCAGATCAGTCTCGACTATCCGTCGTACGCCGACGACCTCGACGCGTTCGAGGTGGCCGTCGACGAGATGCTCGATCAGCGCCGTCAATTACTGGATCTACTGTGTGAGCGAACGCCGGACTGGCGACTCGGCTTCTTCGTCTTCACCGCGCCGGACCGATTCCAACACCTCGTCTGGGACGAGGATCGGCTCCGGGAGCACTACCTCGCACTCGACGACTTGCTCGGTTCGGTACTCGACCGGGTCGCTGAAGCGAACGCCGACCTGTACGTCGTCTCCGATCACGGTTTCGGACCGATCGAAACGCTCGTCCACGTCAATTACGTGCTGGAGGAGGAAGGGTATCTGACAAGACGCGAGGACGAGGGAACCCGCGGTGCGTTATCCGCGCTCGGAATTACCCGCGACACCGTGACGAACGCCCTCTCGTCCGTCGGCATCTCCGAGGAACGCCTGGCGACCGCTCTCCCGCGACGACTGGTCGACTCCGTCGCCGAACAGCTACCGGGCGACCACGCGCTGTACGACGTCGACTACAGCCAGACGACCGCGTTCGTCCACGACGCCGGCAACGTATACATCAACGACGTCGACCGGTTCGACCACGGGATCGTTCAGCCACGGGACGTCCCCGAGTACAAGGAGTCCGTCCGGGAGTGCTTCGAGTCGGTCACTGATCCGCAAACTGGCGACCCGATCCTCCGGGTGTTTGACGGCGACGACCTCTTCCCGACCGACGAACAGTCGCCGGATCTGGTTGTCAACGGCCGGGCTGGCTACGAGAGCCG
>SLIS01000459.1 GCA_007135505.1 Halovivax sp. | reverse complement strand
TCCGTCGCCTGATAACGACCCGAACATGGTTGCATCCACGCGGGATCCGTACCGGATCGGTATTGCTGTCGGCGTCGCACTCGCGATCGTCGGCGTGGTCGGCTACGTGGCGCCCGAAGACCCACACTTCACGGCACTCATCCCGGCGTTACTGGGCGTAGCATGCGTCTTCCTGGGGCGACTCGGCCTCTCGACCGACCGTGACGACGTCGCGACCTACGGCCTGGGCCTGCTCGGCCTGGCCGGCGTCGGCGGATCGGCACGTGCCCTCGGCGACATTGTCGAGTTGCTCACCGGTGGCGAGGTCGACAGTACCGTCGCGACAGTCGGGCAGGGGCTGACAATCCTATTCTCGCTCGTCCTGCTCGTCGCGGTCGTCCTCGCGATACTCGACGATCGATAGCTGGAATGGCGGTTCCAGTCGCCGACTCGACGATATCGGCTCAGGTTCGCTGCGGCCCTCACTCGACGATCACGTTCTCCCAGTCGTGGTCGCCGTGGGCCCCCTCGCGGTCGCGAGCGCTCGCGGCGACGCGAATGAACTCGGCCGACTCCCGCGCCTCCGGGATCGTGTGGCCGCCGGCGTAGCTCAGGCCCGAGCGAATGCCGGCGGCGAACTCCGCGGCGACGTCGACGAGCGGACCTTTGTACTCGGTGAGACCCTCGACGCCCTCGTCGGCGTCGGGCAGTTCCTCGGAGTCGGTTCGCTTCTCGTTGGCGGCCGTCGTCGCCATGCCACGCGAGCGCTTGTAGCGGACGCCGTCGATCTCGACGACCGGCGTCGGCGCTTCCGCCGTCCCGGCGAACAAGCTCCCCATCATCACGGCATCCGCGCCGGCCAGCAGCGCCTTCACGGCGTCACCGGAACAGCGGATACCGCCGTCCGCGACGGTCCGGACGCCGTGCTCGCGGGCCGCCTCGGCACAGTCTCTGACCGCGGTGAGCTGGGGGACGCCCGCGCCGGCGACGCGACGGGTCGTGCAGTGCGAACCCGGCCCGATGCCGATCTTTACGCAGTCGGCACCGGCGTCGGCCAGATCGGCGACGCCTTCTCGCGTCGCGACGTTGCCGGCGACGAGCGGGACGTCCGGGTGCTCCTCGCGGAGCCGTCCCACCACGTCGAGACAGTGCTCCAGGTGACCGTGGGCGACGTCGACCATCACGCAGTCGGCTCCGGCGTCGATGACGGCCGACGTGCGCTCGAGTGGGTCGCCAGCGATGCCGACGGCGGCGCCGACCGTCGCGCCGGCCTCGGCCGCCCGGCGAACCTCCAGGGCCTGTTCGTCGATCGCCAGAAAGCGGTGGATCGTTCCCATGCCACCCGCCTCGTGCATGGCGATCGCAGTCTCGGCCTCCGTGACCGTGTCCATCGGCGCCGAGAGCAGCGGTGTCGCCAGTCCGACGTCGTCGGTGAGCTTCGTCGAGAGGTCGACGTGCTGCCGGCTGTCGACGCCCGAGCGTTGCGGGACGACGAGGACGTCACCGTAGGACAGTCCCGTTCGTATTTCGTCCATGCCGCACCTAGTAACGGGAACGAGGGTCAAAAGCGTGGCGTTCGAGACGTCGCGGCCGGCGAGAACGAGCGGGAAGCAACGACCGAGAACCGCCGAACTCACTTCTCGAACGGCAGCTCCGGTTCGTAGTCGATCGCCGCGATGGCCGCTTCGAGCACTCGTTCGACGTTCTCGCCCGTCTCGACGCTCAGCAGGTAGTCGGCCTCGAGGTCGGGCAGGGACTCGTCGTCCGGATCGAATCGGTCGACCTTGTTCGCGATCGTGAATACGGGCACGTCGAGCGGTTCGAACTGGGAGACGATCGCGTCGCGCAGTTCGAGCTGGCTGTCGATCGGGTAGCCACACGCCCCGCTCGGATCGAGAAAGACCAGGACGCAGTCGGCCAGGTGCTCGATGGCGCTGACCGCCTGGGACTCGATCTCGTTTCGCTCTTCCGGCGGGCGATCGAGCAGCCCGGGCGTGTCGACCAGCTGGTAGCGGACGTGATCGCGCTCCAGGTGACCCAGCCCGACGCCCTTCGTCGTGAACGGGTAACTCGCGGTTTCGCCGCGGGCGTTGGTCACGTCGTTGACGAACGACGACTTGCCGACGTTCGGGTACCCCGCGACGACGATGGTCGGCTCGTCCGGATCGATCTCGGGGAGGTCCCGTAGCGCGTTTCTGGCGTCGTTGATCGCCCGGAGGTCGCTATCGACCTGCTCGACGACGTCGGCCAGGCGAGCGAACGCCTGCTTGCGGTGCTTGCGGGCGGTGTCGACGTCCGTCTTTCGGAGCTTCGACTGGTACTCGCGCTGGATCTCCTCGGTCTGTCTGGACGCCCAGGTGACCCGCGACAGCGCCTGCCGCAGGCCGTCGACGCCGGTTCGTTCGTCCTCGGGATCGTCCGCTTCCGGTCCGAGCGTGATCGAGGCGAGGATGGCCTCGGCCAGCTCCGTGTAGAACGGATCGACGTCGTACTCGAAGTCCGGCCAGGCCGTGACGACGTTCTCCAGGTTGTCAGAGACGATGTTCCCCGCCGTCTGCAGCATCGACTGCTGGGCGTCCAGGCCATGCTGGGCCCGGCCCGCCCGCGAGGCCCGCGAGAACGCCTTGTCTATCAACTCTTCCGACGTCGGCGTCGTCGGAAGGTCCTCGAAAATCATGCGCGTCGCTACGGGCGGCGCTCATAAAAGCGCGTTCGTTGGCCGGCGCCGGAGGACCGACCGATTAAGTCGGTCGACGGACGACGACGGCCTTTTGTCCGTACTGGTCTTTCGTTCGCCCATGACTGACTGGCGTGCGGTGATCGTCGGGTTTCTCGTGATTACGGTCGTCTCGATACTCGGCCTCTCGGTGCCCGTCTTTGGCCAGCTCGTCGCGGGACTGCTCGGCGGCTTCGTCGCCGGGTACATGGCCGGCGGTGGGCTAGGCCGAGGCGCCTGGCACGGGGCCCTCGCCGGCGGCCTCGGCGCGATTCTCGCCGGCGTCTTCGTGGCGCTCGCCGTCACCATCGGTGGCCTCGCACTGGGTCCCGGTGGGGCGATCCTCGGTGGCGTCGCCGGACTGTGGATCCTCTTCGTCGCCCTCTTCGTCGCGTTCGTGATGGCGATCGAAAGCGCGATCGCGGGGGCGGTCGGCGGTGCGCTGAACGCCTGATCCCCCAGCGTGATCACTGCGTCGAAACGGTCGGCTAGCGTCGGGCGCGCCAACGATGAACAGGTACTAAGATCTCATCAGTCCTACTAACACGTATGAGCAACGACGCAGTGCTCCGCGCGATTCTCGTACTCGTCGCGATCGTCCTGTTCGTACCGCTGATCGGGATGGTCCTGTTCTGGCCGACGATGGGGGCCGGCCATGGGGGCATGTGGGATGGGACGAACGGGATGGGGTGGTGGTGGCCGCTCTCCTGGCTCGTGCTGCTCGCACTCGTCGTCGGCGTCGGCTACCTGGTAGCCAGCGCGTTCCGGGACGGAACGGAGTCGGCCGACCCCGCGATGGAGGAATTGCGTACTGCCTACGCTCGCGGCGAAATCACGGACGAGGAGTTCGAGAGCCGCCGGGAACGGCTTCGCCGGAACGAGTGACGATGGCGGACGGCTCGTCGGACCGCCGTGGGACGAAGAACGGAGGTGCCGAGCGGTCGAAACCGACCGACGAGTACTGCTCGTGTTGCCGCGTCTGTCACGGCTACCGGCGCGTACCGGGCCCCGGCGAGAAGCCGACCGAGGGCCGCAGCCACGTCGAAGCCGGTACCCGCGACGGCGGACGCCACGACGACCACGCTGCCGGCGAGCACCGTCACGACACCCACGACGGCGGCGGTAGTGACACCCACGACGGCGGCGACCACCGCCACGACGCCCACGTCGACCACTCCGGCCACGAGGCGATGTTCAGGAAGCGGTTTTTCGTCTGTCTCGTCCTCTCGCTGCCGGTGCTTTACTACAGCCCGATGCTGCAGGACTGGTTCGGCTACGCCGCGGTCACGTTCCCGGGTAGCGAATTTGTCGGCCCCGTCCTGGGTGTGATCGTCTTCGCGTACGGTGGGGTTCCGTTCCTCCGGATGGGCGCGGTGGAGGCCAGAAATCGAGAGCCCGGGATGATGCTTCTCATCTCGCTCGCGATCACGGTGGCGTTCGTCTACAGCGTCGCGGCCGTCACGCTCGACATCGGGGAGCCGTTCTTCTGGGAACTGGTGACGCTGATCGTCATCTTCCTGCTGGGCCACTGGATCGAGATGCGAAGCGTCCGTCGCGCCTCTGGTGCGCTGGACGAACTCGCCGAGCTGCTGCCGGACACCACCGAGCGAATCACCGGCGACGGCGAGACCGAGGACGTTCCGATCGACGCGCTCGGAGAGGACGACCTCGTGCTCGTCCGACCCGGCTCGAACGTGCCCGCCGACGGCGTCGTCGAGGACGGCGAGTCGAACGTGAACGAGTCGATGCTCACCGGCGAGTCGAAACCGGTGAAGAAGGAACCGGGTGACGAGGTGATCGGCGGGACGACCAACCGTGACGGGAGCTTACGCGTTCGAGTCGGCGCGACGGGCGAGGAGACGACGCTATCGGGTATCGTGCGTCTCGTCGAAGCGGCCCAGGAGAGTCGCTCTCGGACGCAAGTACTGGCCGACCGGGCTGCCGGCTGGCTCTTCTACGCCGCACTCGGCGTGGCGGCGATCACCGCCGTCGCCTGGACCGCCGCCGTCGGCTTCGGACTGCCGGTCGTCGAGCGTGTCGTCACCGTCCTCGTCATCGCCTGTCCGCACGCCCTCGGGCTGGCCGTCCCGCTCGTCGTCGCGATCAACACCTCGATGGCGGCGAGAAACGGCATGCTCGTCCGCGACCGGATCGCCATGGAGGCGGCCCGGAACGTCGACGTCGTCGTCTTCGACAAGACCGGCACGCTCACCGAAGGGGAACAGGGCGTCGTCGACCTCGAGACGGTCGAGGGGTGGAGCGGTGACGAGGCCCTGACAGTTGCGGCCGCCGCGGAGGGCGACTCCGAGCACGTGATCGCCCAGGCGATCCGCGAAGAAGCGGCCGAACGCGGCCTGTCGATCCCCGACACCCGCGGGTTCGAAGCCCTGGAGGGACGCGGCGTCAGGGCGACGATCGAGGCGGCGGTGCCGAGCGGCGGTACTCGCGAAGCCGGACCCAATCCGGGCGACGCCGAGCGCCAGTCGGTCGCCGTCGGTGGGCCGAACCTGCTTCGTCACCTCGATCTCGACCCGCCGTCGGCACTCGAGCGATTCGCGGAGGCGGCCGGCGACCGGGGAGATGGTGTCGTGTACGTCCTCGTCGAAGGGACCGTCGTCGGCGCAGTCGCCCTCGCGGACGTGATTCGCGACGAGAGTCGCGAGGCGGTCGAAACGCTGCACCGCATGGACGTCGACGTGGCGATGCTCACCGGCGACGACGCCGACGTGGCCCGGGCCGTCGCCGACGAACTCGACATCGACACCGCCTTCGCCGAAGTGCTGCCCGACGACAAGGACGAGAAGATCGTCGAGTTACAGGGTCGGGGCCACCTCGTCGCGATGGTCGGCGACGGCGTCAACGACGCCCCCGCGCTCACCCGGGCCGACGTCGGAATCGCCATCGGGTCGGGGACCGACGTCGCCGTCGAGTCGGCCGACGTCGTCCTCGTGGAGAACGACCCACGCGACGTCGCCCACCTCGTCCAGCTGAGTCGCAAGAGCTACCGAAAGATGCAGGAGAACCTCGCCTGGGCCGCCGGCTACAACGTCTTCGCGCTCCCGCTCGCGGCCGGGGTACTCGCACCGTTCGGCATCCTCCTGTCCCCCGCGGTCGGAGCCGTCCTGATGTCCGCAAGCACGGTCATCGTCGCGATCAACGCGCAGTTGCTGCGGCGGGCGGAGCTAACCGTCTATTGACCTCCTCCCCGGCTGAAGTGGCGGGTATGCGCTTGCACTATGTTGTCACGCCGCCTACCGTGACGATCACCGACGCGACTCGAGTTCCGCGAGGAGATCGTCGAGGTCCATCCCCTTCATCGAGAGCAAGACCAGCAGGTGATAGACCAGGTCGGCCGCCTCGGCGGCCAGGTCGGCGTGGTCGTCGTCCTTCGCCGCCAGGATCGCCTCCGTCGTCTCCTCGCCCAGTTTCTCGAGGACGGCGTTCTCGCCCTTCTCGTGATCGAACAGCGATGCGGTGTAGGAGTCTTCGGGACGGGTGGCCTTGCGGTTCTCGATGACGTCGAAGAGTTCCTCGAGGATCGCGCTGTCGGGGCCGGTATCGGCCGGTTCCGCGAACTCGTCGCTCCGGCCGCGCTCGTCGCCGCTCATTCGAGTTCCCCGCCGACCTCGCGAATGTCCGTGAGCTGGTCGAACGTCTCTGGGTCCTCCCGGCTGCGTTCGAAGACCCCCTCGGAGATCTCGATCGGGGCGTTCGTCCGCGCCGCGAGCGCGAGCGAGTCGCTCGGCCTGGCGTCGATGACGACGCTGTCGCGCGGAGTGGTGACGTGCAGATCGGCGATGTAGGTCCCGCCCTCGAGCCCGCGTTCTTCCAGGTCGCTCACGACGACCCGCTCGACGCGGCCGCCGAGTTCCTCCATCACGTCGAGCAGGAGGTCGTGGGTCATCGGCCGACCGATGTCCTCGGCTTCGAGCCCGCGGGCGATGCTCGTCGCCTCCTGCATGCCGACGAATATCGGCACGACGTCGTCCGCGCCCTCGACGCCGAGGACGAGGACCGGGACGGCCCCATCCGGCGTTCCGGCCAGCCGAACCCCATCGATTGTCGCGTTCATACCGGATCGACGGGACCGACCGAGAAAAATCCCTGCGCCACGGGTGGGTAGCGCCAATCGGCTGGAATGCGTCTCGACAGACTGGGTGCAGGTCGGCGCCGACAGTTACGCACCTTCGATCGTGGCTCGGTCGTTCTCGAAGAACGCCAGGCCGTGTAGTCGGTCGTCGGGCGTTAGCTCCGGATGAAAGGCCGTCCCAAGGACGGATCCCTGCCTGACGGCGACCGGGCGGCCGTCCCAGGTCGCGAGGACGTCGGCGTCGCCCACCTCGTCGATGGCGGGGGCGCGAATGAAGACCGCGGGAAACGGGTCCTCGAGCCCGGCGACATCGAGGGCGGCCTCGAAACTGTCTTTCTGCCGACCGAAGGCGTTGCGCTCGACGGTGACGTCGAGGAGGTCGAGCTCCGCGACGCGATCGTCGGCCGCATCGCGCGAGGCGACGATCAGTCCGGCGCAGGTTGCAAAGAGCGGCTTTCCGGTCGCGACGTGATCGCGGATCTCCGGGGCGATCCCCTCGGCGTGGACGAGCCGGGAGATCGTCGTGGACTCCCCGCCCGGCATCGCCAGCAGGTCGCAGTCGGGAACCTGCCCCGACTCGCGGACCTCGACGACCTCGACGGCCCGATCACGACGGGCACACGCGCGCTCAATGGCCCCGACGTGTTCGGCGACGTCGCCCTGGACGGCGACGACCCCGGCGGTCAGTGACATGGCTCCCGATTGGTGACAGCAGGATAAAAGCGCCGCGTCATCGGCAGCGGCCGACGGGGGACGAGATTGCAAAGTCTACCGGGGATCGATCGAGAACGTGTCGACTATCGAACCGAGGAAACCGACCGCCGACCGTCTCCGATCAGGAGATGAAGGTCAGCAGCTGTACGAAGACACCGAGCAGCAAGCCGAAGACGATAATCGTCTTGGGATCGATTCGGATGGCGTTGCTGTCCTCCGCATCGAAGTACCGGACGAGTCCGGCACTGGACATCAAGCCGCCGGTGTTCTGTCCTTTGTCCATACCCGTCCTTGTGGCCGTCGCGAACTAAAGCTTTCGACACCGGTCGACCGTTGCTGGACTCAAAGCGCCTACCGATCCGGATCGCTCGTCGACTGCGGGTCGCTCACCGGTGTCGGCGAGAGACAACGTTATCTCCGTTCCACCCCTGGAACAGTCGAGTGTCCGACGGCGCTATTCCCACTATGAGTCAGAAGCCCTCCGCAGAATTGACAGCCGGATTCGAAGACGACCTGTACTCGCTCGTCGCGAGCGCATACGGTCGTGGCGTCCGCATCGAGGGGACGTGGGAACTAGCCGTTCCCGTCTCCGACGCCCCCAACTGGACGGTCACGATCGAGCGAGACGAGCCGGACGACGAGTCGTCGTACGAACCCGAATTACTCGAAGAATAACGGGTAACGAGTTCGTACCATTTGTTTACTAGTTATATTTCGGTACAACAAAGACTATGTACACGGCCAGCGCACGTCGGGACGTACTCTACTGAAGTTGGTCGTCGAAGCCCGGTCGGTGCCAGAACGTAGGTGAAGTACGGAGAAAGTATGAAGCCAGATGCGCGAAATCCTCGGAAAGTAGGGATTCGGAGTACAGACATCACGCCGACGGCGGTGTTCGACGCACTCGCGGCGGAACGCCGACAGCAGACGCTCGTCTACCTCGCCAGTAAACCGGCGGCGATCAGCCTGGGCGACCTCGCCGAGTACATCGCCATCGCGGAAGGCCAGCCCGCCTACGAGTGGTACCAGCGCATTCTCGTCGACTTGCACCACCGGCACCTGCCCCGGTTGAGCGAGGCCGGGCTCGTCCGGTACGACGCGGACGCCGAACTGGTGGATCTCTCTGTCGAACCCGCCGTACTCGGTCCGTACCTGCAGCACCTCACGTCCGCAAAGTGAACGCCACCAGCCATTCGGCACCAGCCCGACGTTTGCGCGCTTTGACCCCCAGCGATCGGTGACCGGGATCGCGACCGTCCTGCTGGGAGCCGAGCAGGCGTGGTCGCGATTCACGTCGCCTTTCATACAAAATTCACCGGAGTATTTTTTATCCACGTCCCCCACCGTACCGGTATGCAATTCAGGTTGGTCCGTTTCGTCGACCGGTTTCGACAGCCGGAGTACACCGGCGAGAATCGGTGTATACCGTGTACGATCGTCAACGTCGTCATCGCCGCCGTCCTGGCCGGAATCGCCGGCTTCGGCGGCGGCCGGATAGTCGGACTCGAGTTCGGCGGGGTCGCTGGCGGCCTCGTCTTCGGCCTCGCGTTGATTGCGATCTACCTCCGGGGCTACCTCGTTCCCGGGACGCCGACGCTAACGAAGCGATACTTCCCGGACTGGTTGCTCGCAAAGTTCGACAAGGGGCCGGAACTGGCGTCGAGTCACGAGCGTGAACGGGGGGACGAATCAGACGACGACCAGCCCGTCGATCCCGAGCGGGTGCTGGTCGACGGCGGCGTCCTCGTCCCGTGTGCCGACGAAGACGACCTCTGTCTCGCCGACGGACTGCGCGAACGCTGGCGCGAGTACGTGGAGGAAGTTCGATCGGGTGATCGCGTGTCGCAGGTCGCAGAGTTCGTCGAGCTCGATCCCGAGACCGTCGAGCTCGACGACCGCGAGGGAGCGGACCGGATCGTCGTCAAGGCTGACGGCCAGGCCGCCGCCCACTGGGAGTCCGAGTCAGCCCTGATCGCCGACCTCGCCGGAGCACGCCTGCTCGAGGCGCAGCTTATCGACTGGTCGGATCGGCCCCTCGCCGCACGTGGCCAGATCGTCGGCGGCCTTCGAGCCTTTCTCGAGACCTGTCCGAGCTGTGACGGCCCCATCGAGATCGACAACGAGACCGTCGAATCGTGCTGTCGATCCTACGAGGTCTACGCCGTCACCTGCAACGACTGCGAGGCTCGGCTGCTCGAAATCCAGGCCTGAACCGACCGGCTGATCGTGTTCGCCGAGCCGATGCTCGAGATCAAGAGTCGTCCCCCTTCCGCCCGGGG
>SLIS01000395.1 GCA_007135505.1 Halovivax sp. | reverse complement strand
TGAACGCTCACCTATGATAGACGGAGTCGTCTTCCAGCTTGGAGAGGGTGGCTTCCTGTACTGGGCCATCGTCTTCTTCGTACTGGCACTCGTCGCTGCAGCGGTCGGTGCCCGCGGCGTCGCCGGCATCTCGATGGAGATCGCCCGCATCTTCGTACTCCTGTTCATCGTCCTCGCAGTCATCGCGCTGTTACTGTGACCGGCCGGATCCGCCGGTGTACAGCACACTGGGGACGCTGAAGCGGCATCCGGCCCGCGGTTGCCGAGCCGAACGGCGGCTGATCATGCGCGTCCAGATTCTGCGTGCCGTGTTAGTCCGGCAGAGAAGAGTCAACAACGGATTGCCGCGACTGCCGCAACCATTGGATTCTGATACGAGCCGCGACGTGATCGCATCGAGCGAACGACCCGGTTCGAACGTCCCCGCCGGGTCCGTCGATCGGGCGTTCGCGGCCGAGAGTGCATCATTCGACCAGTCAGTGATCGATCGACCAGTTGGATCGCGATCGCTGCGCTCTGGATCGAGTTTTGTACCTATTGTAATATATTATTGTCATACTTTCCGATTAAAGTACCTCGAATGACCCGATATCGACAGCTGGACAGCCCAGAAATGCTGAATTGCGCGATCGAGACGACGCTTTCCCGCCAAAATTTTGTATCGTGCCATGTGATTTACTACTTAAATAGGCGAAGGCGCGATGTCGGTACACCGGTGGAGAAGGTAGGACAGCTCGACCGATCGACGGGTCGCACAGCGGCTAGCGGACCGTTCGTTCGATAGTGAGGGTCGGCAATGGTGGACCGGCAGTACCGTAGCGACGGCTAGCCTCGTCGGGACCGATCGGCAGCGACGACCGCCGCGTCGAAATCGGAAAATCGGAAGTCAGTCACGGTCGCTTAATATTCCCGCCGTCCAACCGGTAGCCGTGATCGTCGACGATCGCGTCCTCCGCGAGGACTTCGTGCCGGCAGAGGTGGTCCATCGCCACGACGAGGTGAACCGCCTCTCGGAAGCCGTCGAGCCGCTGGTGTCCGGCGGGCGGCCCGACCCGGCGTTCCTGTTCGGGCCGACGGGCGTCGGCAAGACCTGCATCGCCCGGTACACCCTCGAGCGGCTGGGCGAACAGCGCCCGTCCATCCGGGTCGCGTACGTCAACTGCTGGCAGGAGTACACCCGGTTTCGCGTGCTCTACGGTCTCCTCGAGACGGTCGGCCGGGCGTTCGACGTCCATCGATCGACCGCAAAGGACGAACTGTTCGGTCGGTTGCGCGCGGCTGACGACGCGCCGATCGTGGCGATCCTGGACGAGGTCGATCAGCTCGAAGAGACCGACGTGCTGTACGATCTCCACCGACTCCCGCACGTCTCGCTCGTGTTGATCGCCAATCGGGAGGAGGGGCTCTTCGCCCAGTTCGACGACCGAGTCAGATCCCGGTTTCGCGCCGGAACGCGCGTGCAATTCGACCGCTACGGCGTCGACGAACTCGTCTCGATCCTCGCCGAGCGGGCCCGCCAGGGACTCGAACCCGACGCCGTTCGCGAGGACCAGCTACGGACCATCGCGGACGCCGCGGCCGGTGACGCACGCGTCGCGATCGGCATCCTCCGGTCCGCCACCCAGCGAGCCCAGAGTCGCAGCCACGAACGACTCACCGACGACCTGCTCGAAGACGCGATTCCCGACGCCCGAATCGCCATTCGTCGCAAGACCATCGAGAGCCTTCCCGAACACCAGCGAACGCTCTACGACGTGATAGCGGAGTACGGCGAAATCGAGCCGAACGAGCTCTACGAGGCGTACGAAGAGCGCGTCGAGCGCCCGAAGACCCGACGAACGGTCCGCAACTACCTGACGAAGATGGCCCACTACGACCTCGTGGCGGCCACCGGCGAGAAGCGTGGCCGGACCTATCGGGTCGTCGAATCGGCGCCGGAACAATCACGAACGCGGTGATCGACACCCAGTTCGACAGTCCGAATTCGAGACCCCAGCGCGGGCGTCAGCGTGATACACCGTCCAGATACACGAACGGCGCGCACGTGCACACCGAATCGTTTTGACGATTTACGTCCGCGTCTACCTATGGGCGGAGAGCGTGAGCGACCGGATAATGGCGAGACCGTCGCGACAACCGACCGCCACTCGCCGGAGGCGGTCGTCCGACTCCTGACGAACGAGCAGAGTCGATTACTCCTCTCGATACTGACCGATCGCGGCGGTACGGTTCCGGTCGACGAACTCGCCGAGCGCCTCGCCGCGTCCAAGCGCGCGGAACTCGCTGACGAGGCGCCGGCAGCCAGACACGTTCGAGCCCGTCTCCGCCACGTCGTTCTTCCGATGCTTGCCGATACTGGCGTCCTCACGTACGATCGGAAAACGGAGGCGGTCACGCTCACCGGGCGCGGTACCGGGCTCGAACCGTACCTCGCGTCCATCCGCGAGAACGGCCGATACGACACCGAACGGGCGTGACGACGAGACGCGGCGTGGAACGGTACACCAGCAATCGAGTCGGGTAGAATAGGCCCGATCCGCCGGGTATCGGAAATCCCGGAAACGGTAGTCCCGCGCTTAACTCTCGTCGAGTCGACCATCGCGTATGCACCACGTCGAGTACGAACCCGGGCTGACGGTGCTTCGAGTCCCGACGCCCCGGTCGCCGCTCGTTCCCGAGCTCGTCTGTTCCGAACTGATCGACGGTGCCGACCGCGTTCACTGGATCGACGCCCGGAACGCGGCGAACACGCACGCACTGTACGACTGTGCGCCGAGTCCAGCGACGCTGGCACCGCTTCGCATCGCCCGGGCGTTTACCGCTTACCAGCACCACTCGCTGGTTCGTACGCTCGCCCGACGGGCAACCGGGCGCTCGTCGCTCGTCGTCGCCACGAACGTCACCTCCCTGTATCGCGACGACGACCTCGCCGCGTTCGAACGCGACGAACTGCTTGCGTCCGCACTGTCGACGCTGCGAGAACTGGGGCGTTCCCTCGACGTCCCGGTCCTCGCGACGACCCCCCAGGACGCGGTCCCGGCCGCACTCGACGAGCGAGCCGATCGCGTAATCGAGTGCGTCCGAACGCGCGTCGGCGTCCGTCTCGAGGGCGATGGCGTCGACCAGGTCGGGTACTGGGACCACGACGGGTGGCAAACGACGATCCCCTACTGGGTCGACGTCTGTGGAGCCGCCCGCGGGATCGACCCCGTCGTCGCGGCCCACGACCGGGGACTGCTCGAACCCGAGCTCACGCAGCGACGGGAGACGACGGACCGCCCCGGCGTACCGATCCCGGCGCTGGTCGAGGAGGGAGCCTGATGGGCCGAACGAATCCCACCTATCGCGACGTAATCCGACAGCTCGAGTCCGAGTGGGCACCGATGCGACGGGCTCTTCGCCGGGAGTACCAGTCCGACTTCGACCGGCTGTTCGACCGGGCGCGAGGATACGCGGACGCGGCGGGCTACGCGAACCCGCCCGATCCCGAGCGGGCGCTTCTCCTGTCGCTGCTGCTCGCCCACGAAGTGGAGCTTCGGCAGGTGTACGAGCGACTCGACGAGCTCGAAGGAAGCGATCGGACGGAGGGGGGAGACGAGTGACTCACGGCCCCGACGCGTTCGAATCGGGGCCCGGACCGTTCACCATCGAGTTTCTGGACGGAGCGGTCCGTGCCTGGCAGTTAACCGAGGCCGGCGCCGAACCCGTCCTGGACGAGTCCTACGAGCCGTCGGTGTTCGTCGCCGGGCCAGACGGCGTGCTCGAGCCGTTGCGAGCCGATCTCGCGGCCGATCCGAAGGTCACGGACGCCACCGTCGTCGATCGATACACCACATTACACGATACGAAAGGCCGATCGCCGCCCGAATCGGTGCTTCGGGCGTCCCTGGCACGAATCGACGAGGTACGGACGTTCGCGCGGGAACTCAAGTACCGCCACGAGGGCGCCGCACCTGATCGTTCGTCCGATAGCGGGCGATCGACCGCCGACAGCTCGTCCGATGGACGTCGTGGGCAGTCGCTGGCACCCGGAACGCTCCGACTGTTCGACGTCGACCTCGCGCCGGGATTTCGATACTGTCTGGATCGAGGCCACGAACCGGCATCGGCTGCCCCCGATCGCGACCTTCGACGCTACCACATCGAAATCGGGGAGCGAGCGCTGGCGGAGGGAGACGTCTCGACGCTGCGGGTCGGTCGCGGGACGGTCGGCGACGGGCCGATCGATCGAACGACGATCGAGGGCGAGCCGATCGATGTCCTCGAGACGTTGACCGACCGGCTCGAACGGACGGACCCGGACGTGCTGGTGGTGAGCCACGCCGATCTGATCGCGTTGTGCCACGACGTGGCCGACGACGCGGGTCTCGACGGGTTCAAGCTGGGGCGACTTCCGGGCTGGTCGCGCGTCGCCGGCGAGAACACGTACGCGAGCTACGGTCAGGTGGGCCACTCGCCGGCGCGCTACCGGGTTCCCGGCCGGGCGATCGTCGACGAGTCGAATAGCTTCCTCTGGCACCAGTCCGGCCTGCCGGGGCTGCTGTACATGGTCGAGCAAAGCTGGCGACCGCTCCAGGAGGCCGCCTGGGGGAGCATCGGTACGCTACTGACGTCGCGACAGATCCGAATGGCCCGCGACGAGTGGGACGTGCTCGCGCCCTGGAACAAGTGGGAGCCGGAGCGGTTCAAGGACGCGCGGACGTTACACGACGCCGACCGCGGCGGGTTCACGTTCGCCCCCGAGGTCGGCTTCCACGAGACCGTCCACGAGATCGACTTCGCCTCGCTGTATCCGCGGATCATCTGCGAGCGCAACGTGAGCCCGGAGACGGTCGACTGTGCGTGTTGCAAACAGGGTGCGGACAACGCGCCGCGAGACCACGTCCCGGGACTCGGGTACCGGATCTGCCGGACGGGCGGCTTTCTGCCTGACGTGCTGGAACCGCTGCTCGAGGACCGAGCCAACCTGAAGCGGCAACTGGGCAAGGGCGAGCTCTCGGACCGCGAGCGTCGCCGGTACCGTGGTGAGTCCGGAGCGATCAAGTGGGTGCTGGTCTCGTGTTTCGGCTACCAGGGCTATCGCAACGCCAAGTTCGGTCGCATCGAGTGTCACGAGGCGATCAACGCGTACGCTCGCGATATCGCGCTCGAGGCGAAGGACCGGCTCGAAGCCAGCGGGTGGCGGATCGTCCACGGCATCGTCGACAGCCTCTGGGTGACGGCGACGGTCGACGAGCCGGAACCCCTGCCGTCGGTGCTTTCGGACATCAGTCAGCAGGTCGGGATCCCCCTCGAACACGACGGCGCCTACGAGTGGGTCTGTTTCGTCCCGCTGCGGTCGTCGATCGCGGGACGAGCGAACGCCGATAGATCGGAGCCGACCATCGCCGGTTCGACGGCCCCGTCCGCCCCCGCCGGCGCGCTCACCCGCTACTTCGGCAAGCGCGAGGACGGGACGTACAAGTTCCGGGGGATCGAGCTGCGCCAGCGCTCGACGCCGACGTTCGTCGCCGACTGTCAGCACGAGTTCGTCGAGACGCTCGACGATGCGCGCGACCCCGCCGCCGTCTGTGAGCGCCTGCAACGTCGCATCGGCGAGCTCGAACGGGGCGTCGTCGATCCGGCCGACCTCGCGATCACCAAGCGCGTCTCGAAGTCGCCGAGCGAGTACACGCAGTCGACCCACACGGTCGCGGCGCTCGAACGGTACGAGGCGCTCGGCGTCTCTCGCAACCCAGGGCAGTCGGTCGAGTACGTCGTGGTCGACGACGATGCCCGACGAACGCGCGATCGGGTTCGCCTCGCGATCGAGGACGGACACACGGGATACGACGCGGAGTACTACGCGACGCTGCTGATCCGGGCGGCCGAGAGCGTCGTCTCGCCGCTCGGGTGGAACAGAGAGCGCATTCGCCAGTCCCTCGCGGACGGACGAACGGTCTCGCTGTCGGCGTTCGACGGCTGAGTCGATACCGACGCGGGTATCGTCATACCGAACGGTACGCACGGGTACCGACGACGAACTATCGACTTCGTCGGCGACGCTACCGACGGTTGTACGGGAACGTCGCACCCGACGACCCGTATCGGCGCCGTCCGTCGGGTTCGGTCGAGTGGCGCCATTACCCGTCGGTCTCGATCTCGACGTACAGCTCGTCACCGTGTTCGAGTCGGTGATCACCCGGCTCCACCGACTCCCCGTTCAGGACGAATTCGATCGCCGTGTTCGCCCGGCGGGCGTCGTAGGTCTCGTCGTCGTGGGAGAGAACGTGCGCGCCGTCGTGGCGCTCGTAGGAGAAGTGCGGAATCAGGTCGATCCCCTCGGCGAACGTCACGCGATCGCAGTCCATGTACCATGCCTCGGAACCCTCGTGGAAGTGAAAGTCGTACGAGAACTCGTCGGCGTGTTCGGCCTGATAGCGGTCGGCTTCCAGGTCGATCGGCTCGCCATCGACGGCGATCTCGATGTCGCCGCTCTCGTGACCGTCGATCTCGCAGTCCTCGAGGTCGGCGTGGGGATCGTCCGCGAACAGACAACCCGCCAGCGCGACGGCACCGGCGGTCACCCCGAGCAGCGCACGTCGTCTCATGGGCGTCGGGAAGGGAGGGTCCGTTATCGCGGTTTCGATCGTTCCGAGCACGCGGGAGCGTGGCCGCGACGGTCCCGTTTGTCGCTGACCGACACCCTCACATCCGCCACGTGACACAACCTCGCCGGCGCCACCAACCCTCGATCCGCTCGCGGTCGAACATCGCGGCGTCCGATAGCCGGCGGCCGGATCGGGCTCGCCGCTGGCAGTTCGGAATCGAAGCGATTCAGCCGGTGGTAACAGACCGGTAGCCGTGGGACAGGTATCGCTACCGCTCTTCGACGTGACGAACCGTTACCGCTTCGCCACGGGTGCTTTCGGCCATCTCCCGGCCGAACATCTCGGCACGACCGACGGCGAACGCCTTCGGCCCCTCGACGACGACCTCGTCACCGACGCGAATGTCCTCGTCCGCGTCGACCACGCCCGGCGCGAGGACACTCCCGTGGGGAACGAAGCCATCGATCTCGACGCGTTTCGTGGGAGCGTCGCTGTCGACCCACAGTTGCGCCCCCTCGAGGGTGAACGAGAGCGTGCCGTACTTCGGAACCATCGTCGCAAGCTGCGTACCGTCACCGTCTCTGACCTGAATTTTCGGGTAGCGACTCGTCGTTTGCATCTCGACGTCGTCGAAGAGGGCGTCCCCGGCGCCGTCGCCGAGGACGTAGTCGGCGATCGCCCGGATCGTGTTGTGTTCTCGCTCTCGTTTGGAGTACTTGAGTTCGCCGTCGAGCGCGGCCGAGAGGTTCGACAGCGACTCGTCGTCGGTCGGGTGGCCGCCCGCCGGTACCGTGTAGGTGAGCCGCTCGCCGAGGTCGAGGGCGTCCTCGACCCGTTCGACGATCTCGCGGTAGCCCCCGTCCGGGACGTGAGCGACGATCGTGCGGTACTCGTTGCGCTCTAAGTACCGTCGGAGGACGCGACTCACGAAGTCCTTCTCGTCTTCGGACCAGCGGCCCGTGACGACGGTGTCGTAGTGCTGGGCCGGGTAGGTCGTCTCGAGTTCCTGGGGCACGACGCCGATCGGGCTCGTCATCGAGACGAGGTGGGCTCGCCACTGGATGGCGTCGTGGAACTGGCCGTGGCTCTGGGACTCGCTATAGGGTTTCCTGGCCGAGCAGGGAACCAGCACGAGGGGATTTCGAAAGCGGTTGCGATAGCGCGTCGTCACACGGTCCGCGTAGCGCTGGATCTCGACGCGACGGAGCGTGTCTTCCGTCGCGGCCGTGATTTCGGCCTCGCGGAGGATCGGCGTTCGCTCCTCGAGGTAGACCCACTGGTCGTCGAGTTCGCGCATCGCCGCGGTGAGCCACTGGTCGTGGCGTACCTGCCCCTCCAGGTAGTCGCGGAGTCGGCCGTCACGGATGCGCTGACGAACCGTCGCGAGTTCGGCTGCCAGCACGTTTCGATTGTGCTCAACGCAATCCTCGCGGGTGAAGTCCGCGCGAGGGCCCCGACAGGCCTGGCACGCACACGGCAGTTCCTCGAGGTCGTCGAGGTGATACGATCCCTCGGTCGTCAGGTAGCGCCCGCGGGTCCCCTCCACGGTAGCGCGGGCCGCGTCGACCGCGTCGACACCGGCGTAGGCCAGGAGGGAGGCGTTCCGCGGCGTCGCAATTCCGGAACAGACGAGGGCGGTGTCGGCCGGGACGGCCTCGCGAACGGCGACGATCGCCTCGGCGAACGCGGCCCCGTGTCCTCTGATCGACTGGACGTCGGAGACGACGTACGCGTCGGTCCCGTGGGCTGCCGGCGACTCGCTCGAGACGACGGCCGCACTCGGACCGTCCACCTCGGGGTAGTCGGGGGCGAACGACTCGCGAACCTCGGGCGCCGTTCCCCCCGGAAACGCCCGGTGGGGAAGCACCGTCAGCCGGGACGGGTCGCCGGCCGGGACCTCGCGATCGCCGGCCCACGTCGACCCGGCGTCGGCGAGCAGGTCCCCGACGAGCGCCGGCGTCGTCCGCGACTCGGCAAGCCGGAGTTCGCCGAGACGGGCCGGGCCGTCGCGCTCGTGTACTTCGAAGTACTCGGTCATACCAGTACTGTGCGTGGGAGGTGAAAGAGCGTATCGAAAGCCAGCGAGTCGACGGGACCGGGTTCGTGGTTCGGTAGCGTTACTCCAGATCGACGGTTACCCGACCGTCGAAGCCGAGAATGACCGACTGGGCGACGTTTCCGAACAGGGCCTTGCCAGTTGGCGATCGCTTCTGTCCGACGATAAAGATGTGATCGGATTCCGTCTCCTCCGCCACTTCGAGGATCGCCTCCGCCAGCGATCCGTCGTTGATGACGCGGGGGGCGATCTGATACTCGACGTCGAGGTCGGCGAACGTCTCGTTGGCGAGGCGCTGGGCCGCTCGTTCGAGGCGTTCCTCGGTCGCGTCGATGCCGTAGGTCGCACCCTCGATCTCCTCCAGGCTCTTCAGTGCGTCTCGATCGTCCTCGTACTCGGTCTCCGTGAGCGTCGAAAGCAGTATCAACTCGGCGTCCGCGCCGGCAGCAAACGTCCCCGCCGATTCCAGGAGCGATCGATGCCGGTCGGTGTTGCTGACGACGACTAACCCTCGTTCCATGCTCGCGGCAAGAAAGTGAACCGTCAAAAGTTACTGGGGTTCGCGACCGGGATCTGGCAGCGTTCGCGTTCGGTCGCGGGTTCGAAGCGGTCGCACTCGCTACACCCGGTCGAGGAAGGTCGCCGTCGCCGACGTTCGCCCTCGGTTGAACGAGAGAATCGAGATGCGGATCGTCTCGGTCCGGGAGATGCTGGCGGGAACGTCCTCCACGAAGACCACGAACCCCTCGACCTTCGCGACGGCGTGGCGCTCGCCGGAGTGGTGGTGAGAGAACTCCGTGACGGCGACGGTGTAGGTCTCGCCGACGTCGACCGGCGGGTCACGGTCCTGCGCGTCGGCGTGACTACGCCTCGACGACCGACGCTCCCGACGAACGCGCCTCCAGCGTCGGAGTCGAGCGAACAGGAGGGCGACGAGCCCGACCGCGATCACTCCGCCGACGATCGCGAGTGCGAGTTCGTCCGTCGAGAGTACTCCCGGGTCCAGCGTCCGGATCGATTCGAGGAGGTCCCCAGCCATTTCGCCCATCGTTTGCAGAGAGTCGAACCCTCCCTCTTCGGTGTTTCCACTTCGATCGATGCGACCTGGGCTGGCCGATCAGTCCGTCTCGATCGACTGATCGACGAGCTCGAGTCGATCGGGGAGCGACTCGAGGACCGCCCGTGGCCAGCCCTCATGACC
>SLIS01000380.1 GCA_007135505.1 Halovivax sp. | reverse complement strand
TCATGCTTCCTTCAGTTGTATTTGGACAACAAAAACGCGAATATTTTGTCCCTGCATGCCGGCTGACGGTAGTTGAAGCGCGCCCGTGATGTTCAGGTCCAGGCGCTCAAGTCCCGCTTGCTGGATATAAGTCCAGTGGTAACTGCCGTCTTCATCCACAAGAAGGAACAACGGTTGACCGGGGTATGTTTTCAAAATGCGTTCCAGATGATCCACAAAATCCCCCGCGCTGTAATTGGCTGTTTCCCGAAAATAAGTGTGGAGACGAAGTCGCGACTCGTCCATCCAGCGTTGCGGGAATTGGTTGCCATTACAGCGTCCATGCGAAGAAAACCGGTCGCCCCGTCATTAAACGTTGCGTGAGACGGGTTTTCATGCCGCATCGATGTATGTCTGGCCAAATCAAATGGACATCTGGCAGGATTTGCCGAGGAAAACGGACCGATTGGTCACTAGGACAGAGAGTCGTCATCGAGTCAATCTTCCGAGCCGCTCGCCAATCGCATTGCCCACCCCAAGCCTCCCGTCTACCCTCGAACGATTCTCTGTTCGTCCGGCCAGCCGGGAACGAACGAATCGCTCGAAGTGGCGCTGTTATTGACAATTCGTCGCGCTCGATAGCGGAACCCGTGATCGTTTGACTTGAACGAAACGCCTGCCGGGTCCATCCTTCGCTAACGTATCTCGCAACGCTTTTGGGCCTCACGGGGGGACAGTTTACATGGCGAACGATACTCCACCTGATGACTTTTACTCCGGAAAGCTACATGTCCCGGAGGCGCTGACGTTTGACGACGTCCTACTTCGACCGAAAGAGAGCCGGGTCGAACCAGACGACGCCGACCTCGCCTCGCGGGTTTCGAAATCCGTCGAGGTGTCCGTTCCGATCCTGTCCGCCGCGATGGACACCGTCACCGAGAGCGAGATGGCAATCGCGATGGCCCGGCACGGCGGGGTCGGCGTCTTGCACCGAAACATGACGATCGACCGGATGGTCGAGGAGATCGAGCGAGTCAAGCGGGCCGACGAACTGATTATTCCGCTCGACGCCGTCGTCACGGCCGATCCGGAAATGACCATCCGCGAGGTCGACGAGTTCATGGCCCGGCAGGGCGTCGGCGGGGCACCGGTCGTCAATACCGGAGGCGAGGTGCTGGGGATCATCTCGAGCACCGACATTCGTCCGCACCTGGAGGTGAACGAAGACGACCCGGTCACCGAGGCCATGACCGACGAGGTAATCACGGCGCCACAGGACATCGATCCGCGCGAAGCCTTCGATCTGATGTACGATCACAAGATCGAACGGGTCCCGGTCGTCGACGACGAGAATCTGCTCGTCGGTCTCGTCACGATGCAGGGCATCCTCCAGCGTCGAGAGTACAAGGAAGCCGTCCGCGACGAGAGCGGACGGTTACGCTGTGGCGTCGCCGTCAGTCCCTTCGAGACCGACCGGGCCCGGGCGGCCGACGAGGCCGGCGCTGACGTTCTGTTCATCGATACGGCTCACGCGCACAACCTGAACGTCATCGACGGGGCGAGAGAGATCTCGGAAACGGTCGATGCCGACGTCGTGGTCGGCAACGTCGGTACCCGCGAGGCTGCAGAAGATCTCGTCGACTTCGCCGACGGCATCAAGGTCGGCATCGGGCCGGGCTCTATCTGCACCACCCGGGTCGTCTCCGGCGCAGGAATGCCTCAGATCACCGCCGTCTCGCAGGTCGCGGACGTGGCCGCCTCGCAGGACGTTCCCGTTATCGCCGACGGTGGCATCCGCTACTCGGGTGACGCGATCAAGGCGATCGCCGCCGGCGCGGACGCCGTCATGCTCGGCTCGTACTTCGCCGGTACCGACGAAGCACCCGGCAGAGTCGTCACGATGAACGGCAAGAAGTACAAACAGTACCGCGGAATGGGCTCCGTCGGTGCAATGAAATCCGGCGACACGGACCGGTACCTCAAGGAAGATCCCGAGGACGACGAGGACTACGTCCCCGAGGGCGTCGAAGCGGCGACGCCGTACAAAGGCACGCTACGATCCGAGTTGCACCAGCTCTCGGGTGGCATGCAATCCGGCATGGGCTACGTCGGCGCGGGCACGATCCCGGAGTTCAAGGAACGATCGGAGTTCGTCCGCGTCTCCTCGGCCGGCCAGACCGAAAGTCACGCCCACGACGTCGTCATCACGGACGAAGCGCCCAACTACTCCCCCAATTCGGAGTGACGACACGGTCTCGTTGTCCGCTGTCGACTTCGCCTCGCAGTCCCCACGAATCGGAACGGTTTCACGCGAGTCGACAGGGCAGGTCGAAACACTCAGGAGTTTCCACCACCTCCCCTCGACTGTGAACCGTCGGACCCTGCTCGCGGCGCTCGGTGGCCTGTCCGCATTCGGGTTTCTCGGCTACCTGATCAACGAGATGCGTCTCAGTCTCCCCGTGATAATCCGCGTGGAAAACGTGACCGACGTCGATCGGAACGTAACGATCACTGCCCACGAACTGGAGACGGATCGCCAGACATTCGACGCGTCCTTCAGCGTCCCGACGGACTCGACCGCGACGCCCGGGCGGCTCTCGAACTCGGACTTGTACGTCGAGATCACACTGATGGAACCACCGGACGAGACGGAACCAGACGAGGAACCCGGCGTTGCAGCGGTCGAAGAGACGCTCATCGGCGATAGTACACAGCGGATCAACGTGACTATCACCGACGACGGACTCGACGTCGACATCGACTATCGGTGACGGCTGGGCGTCGAATCGAGAGCGACCCCGTACGAGGCGATTACGGGTACGGGTGTGGGTCGCGATCGAGAAGTGGCTCGAAGCCGAGATCGTGTGGAACGGTTTCTGCCCGCTCGCCGAAGTACGGATCCGACGTGAAGAGCGGCTGGGCGCCCGGGACGACGACGCGAACGGCCTCGAAACCGAGTGCGTCGACGTCCCGTGTGGTAACCCTGGCGGCGTAGGCCTCGAGGCCCGCCGCGTCCAGGCGGTCGAGGAGACCGTCGACGGCGGCTGCGCCGGCGGGTACCGGATTCGGGCCGACGGTTTCTGCCGCGACCGACGACGCCGGGTCGACGAACGATCGAGCGGCTTCGGGAAACGTGGCGTAGGAGCCGATCCACGCGCCTGCTTCGTCCGCCTCGTCGGGACCGATCGATCGAAGCTCCATCCAGTTCTGCGTTGCCTCAGCCAGCGCGTTCCGAGCAGCCTTGGTGACGTCGAGTGAGGCCGCCGAGCCGACCGCGAACGCTGGCCAGTCCGTGTCGGGGCCCGATCGATGGACGGCGACGCTCACGACGGGAACGTCGACATCCTGAGTGACCAGCAGCGGCGTCACCGTCAACCCCTCGCTCGCGAGCCGGCGTTCCAGTCGCTCGAACGGCTCGTCTTCGAGTTCCAGCGCGAGCGGTTCGAAGGTCGAGTACCACGCCAGCATGGTCGCGTCGCGCTCGATAACCTCGGTGAGCCCGGAGACGAGCGCGTCGGTCGTGGACGAACCGAGCCCCAGTCCGGTCGTTATCTGCGGGACGAGGCCCCCGTCGGGCTGTGGGAAGTGGACGACGTCAGCGAGGAGGTGCGTCGGTTCGTCGCGGTGGAGGTTCCGTCCCTCTACCCATCGGCGGGTGGCACTCGGATCGAACGGCTCCGAGTCCGTCGGTCGAACGAGCGCGGTCGGCCTCACGACGTGGTCGAGTTCGTCCGCACGCGCTTCAACGAAGTCCGGTTCACGATAGACGCCGGCGCAGTACCGTTCGAGTCCCTCACCGATCGCTTTGACGAATGCGCGGTTCCAGTCCTCGTCGACGCCCGCCGCATTGGCTGGTGCGGGGGTCTCACTGTACGTCGAGGTGTCCGCGAGTGTTGACATGTAGTACGGTGCCGGATACGAGTCGATTTCGCCGATGGAGCGGATAAGTCCGATTCGGTCGTCGATCGACTGCTCCATCCGGTCGACCGTCTCCTCGAGTGAGCGATCGGCCTCGTCACTCAGATCGAGGGCCCGGTCGCGACCAACTTGGTTACACCGACAGACTGGTACCGGGTGTAGCGTCCGTCTGGCGTACGGTAGTTCCACGACCGATCCGAGGATGGACTCCTCGTCGCCGGCGAGAATCCGCACGCACTCGCGTCCGGCGATCGCGCCGGCGAGTCTGACCGTCGACCGGTCGCCGCGGGGATTCCCGGCAGTTACGTACTCTTCTCGAGTCGAACCGACCCGGGCCCGTAAGCAGTCGAAACAGGCCGTGCTCGGTCCGAATCCGCTGACCGCTGCGTCCACCGCGACGATGGCCTGGCCACCGACCCCACCGACCTCGACTGCGATCCACGGGGTGTCTCCGGCCCGAGCGCGCTCGGATGCGTACTGAAAGCGATCTGAACCGGCGACGTCGGTGACCACGGCGAGGTGTGCTGCCTCGATCTCCTCGACCGTCGCGGCTTCGACGCCGATGTCTACGTCGCCCAGTGCGGCGGCGACTTCCTCACGGACCGGATCGTCGCCGACGAGGTGTACGTCCATACGGTTGCAGACGAAAGCAGACGTAAAAAATGCCCCGTTGCCCTGCAGTTCTTAGTACGCTCGCTGATTCAGCTCCCGGTCAAACCGGACTCATACCCGCTCCTGGACGTCCTCGAGGACGGATCGTGCGTTCTCGACTGCTGCCTCTTTCGTGGCCGGGTAGGCCTCGACCTTCGCCCGGAACGTTATTCCGTCGCCCAGACGGACCTCTCCGTTGAACGCCGCTTGCTTGTCGAATCGGAGAAAGAGTTCCGTGTTCTCCGTGACGCGATCGTCCAGTTCGTCGTACAGAGTCTCGATATCCGGCAGCGAGGCGACGGTCGAAAGAACGTCTCTGATATCGTCCGCTGCTTCGACCCGTGCCGAGAGAACGAGAATTCGATCCCCGTAGTGGGCTTCACTCACCGTTCGGTCGATCTCGAACTCCTCCGGGAGGAACAGTCGAAGCGCCTGTTCGACGCGTTTCTCGCCCTCCGTTGCGTAGCAGAACGTGCGCAAATCGACGTAGTGCAGGGGTATTTTCGGCATTGATCGGCCAGGTCGCGGTGGTATGTGTCGGTTATTCGTCGGTCTCGCTGCCGTCGGGCTCCGATTCGGCGGCCTCCAGGGCATCTTCGGGAACACCGGACTCCTGACCGTCCTCGAAGCTGATCGTGTAGGTGACGTCGCCGAACATGGATTCCATGGTCTGGGTGACCGTTCCAACCTCGCCGTCGAATTCGCTGTGCTTGTCCGAGAGTACCACTCGGTCGTCTTCTTCGAAGCTCATACGCACAGTTGCCCGCCTTCCTGTAAAAAGGGACTGATTCCGGAGCGAGCCCGAACCGCGAAGGAAATCGGATGCGGGCGACACGGCCGGCGATCAGATCTCGTCGAAGAATCGTCGTTCGATCCGCTCGTCGAGAAACGACAGAAGAACCTCTGTATCGTCGTTGTTCCCGATGTCTCCGAATATTCCCAGGTCGATTCGACCGCCTGCCATGTCATTGTGCCCGCCGGCAGTGCCGAGTTCGTCGAAGGCACGATTCAATATCTTGCCGACGTTAACGCGCGGGTCGATCGAGCGGGCGCTCAATCGAATCGAGTCACCGACGATTCCGTACGTGAGGACGGTGTGGACGCCCTCCACGTTGAGGAGGTAATCGGCCGCCTGCGGGAGGGCGTCGGTCTCGGTCGTCTGTCCGACGCCGGCCACCAGCGCCGATCCACGGCGACGTCGGGCAAGGATCGCCCGGCCGATTGCGTCGATCGTCTCCTGGGTGAACGCGCTCCCGTAGAGTTGCTCGAGCGCGTCGAGATCCGCGCGATCGAAGACGACGAGCGCGGCCTCGTACTCCGCCACTGTTGGCGCGCGAACGAAGTCCAGACGCTCGCGGTGGATAGCAAAGAGCATAGCCGTCGCCAGTCGTTGGCTCAGCTCGATGTCGAGCGTCGTGAGATACTCGACGAAGATCGTCGCCGTCGCCCCGTAATCCGGTCTGACGTCCACGAACGGCGCACGGAGCCCGCTGTCCGGGTGGTGGTCGACGACCGCGTCCGGGCTCACGTCCGGATCGATGGTCGAGTTGCCGCCGATCCGGGAGTGATCGACGAAAGCGACGTACTCGACGGCCTCGATCGAGAACTCCGTCCCGTGAACGAGGTCGATCGAGAGCATGTTGACGAACGCCCGGTTTTGCTGGTGGGAGAGTTCACCACCGTAGACGATGGTCGTCTCAGAAACGCCACTGGCCTGTGCAATCCGCTCGAAGGCGAGTGCACTCGCGAGGCAATCCGGATCCGGGTTGTCGTGACAAACGATGGCGACCGAATCCACGCTGGTCAACGAACCAGCGAGGGTTTCCGCACGCGACATACCACCGTTACGACGGGCAGACTCAAGTAGCCGCCAGCCGGTACCGACGGCATATTCGGCAGGGTCAGCCGGGACCAATCGGCTGTCAGTCGGCATCGCAGGGATGACTCACCGGATCTCTCAGCACCGGGAGCGAGTGAATTCGGCCCAGTCCGAACACAGTCGGGTCAGTCCGAACACAGTTTCATTACGGTTCGTGTCGTAGTCTACCTCGCAGATGGTCTTTAAGAAAATAACACTGATCGGGACGAGCGAGGAGAGCTTCGACGCAGCAGCCGACGATGCGATCGATCGGGCCGAAGAGACGCTGCAGAACGTTTACTGGGTCGAAGTAGACGAGTTGGGTGTCGAGATCGCATCGGTCGAGAACCGGGAGTATCAGGCAGAGGTGACGGTCGCCTTCGAACTCGAGGACTGAGCGTCAGGCCAGGTCGGGGGAAGTCGGCCGATCAGGTCCGGAAGGATTCACCGCAGCCACACTCGCTGACGACGTTCGGGTTTTCGACGTGAAATCCCTCGGCCTGCAGCCCGCTCTCGTAGTCGAGAATGCTGCCCTCGATGTACTTGAGGCTCGCTGGGTCGACGAAAATCTGGAGGCCGTGGTGGGTGTAGATCGTGTCGTCCTCTTCGGGTTCGTCGTCGAAGCGCATGCCGTAGGAGAGCCCCGCACAGCCGCCTTGCTGGACGAACAGCCGGAGTCCCGCGACGTCGTCGTCGAGTCCTTCGTCGTCGAGGAGCGAGAGGGCCTGGTCCGCCGCCTCTTCGGTGACCTCGATCCGGGGCTGTGTCTCGCCACCTGACGCCGGTTCCGTACTCATGTGAAGGGCTACCGGGGCAACGGTGTTAACGTTGACGCTCCCGCAGCCAGACTGACTCCCCCTCTCGCAGCCGCCGGTACCACCGAAAACGGATCACCCGAAGTAGACTTGGCGGCTTCTGCGTTAGTGCTTTCACCGAGTGTCCTCTCTCCAGTGTTCGTCGATCAGTCGTCCAGTCGCTGGCGGACGCTCGCCGCATGGGCGTCGAGTCCCTCCGCCTCGGCCAGCGTCGTAATCGTCTCGGAGAGCGCTTCGAGGCCCGCCCGAGACAGCCGCTGGACTGTCGTTGCTCGCAGGAACGTCTCGACCGAAAGGCCGCCGGTCACACGCGCCCCGCCTCCCGTCGGGAGGACGTGGTTGGTTCCACTGGCGTAGTCCCCGGCGGCGACCGGCGTATGCGGGCCGAGGAAGACGCTTCCGGCGCTGTCGATGCGGTCGAGGATCGATTCGTCACCCTCGGCAAGAATCGCCAGATGCTCTGGGGCGTAGGATTCTGCGAAGAGGATCGCCTCGCTTATCGAGCGAGCGACCAGCACGCCACTCGCGTCGTTTCCGAGGGCCTCACGAATGACGTCGCTCCTGCGACGGTTCGCGAGTTGATCCTGAAGCGCCTCGATCACGGCATTCGCGCACGCTTCGTCGTCGGTAACCGCGACGACGGACGCGTTCGGGTCGTGCTCGGCTTGGGCGAGCAATTCGCCGGCGACGTATTCGGGGTTGGCCGACTCGTCCGCGAGTACGAGTACCTCGCTCGGTCCGGCGAGCGTGTCTATCTCGACGTCGCCACGGACCTCGGCTTTCGCGGCGGTAACCCAGCGGTTGCCCGGCCCGACGATCTTCTGGACGCGATCGACGGTCTCCGTCCCGTAAGCGAGCGAGGCGATCCCCTGCGCGCCGCCGACCGTGTAGACGGCATCCGCACCCGCGGCGTGGATCGCCCCGAGTGTGACAGGGTTTGGCTCGTCGGCCGGCGGCGTCACGACGGCGACGTGTTCGACGCCGGCCACGACTGCGGGGACGATGCCCATGATCGCGCTCGAGGGATACGCCGCCTCGCCGCCGGGGACGTACACCCCGACGCGCTCTATCGGGCGAAAGCGCCGGCCGAGCTCGCGGCCGTCGCCGAACTCACGTCGCCAGTCGTCGGGAACCTGGACCTCGTGGAACGCCTCGACGTTCCCGATCGCCGTCTCGATGGCCCGTTTCAGGTCGGGGGCGAGACCCTCCCAGGCACGTTCGCATTGGTCCGTCCCGTCGAGGTTGCCGACGGAGACGTCGTCGAACTCCTCGGTGTAGGATCGAACGGCGACGTCTCCTTCCTCCCTGACTCGGTCGACGATCGACGCGACGTCGCCCCGGACGGCGTCGATGCCCGCGTCCCGCTCGAAGAACGCCGCACGCTCGTCGGGTCCGAGTTCGCTCACCGCCTGCACCTCGATGGTCATACCCTCGATTTATCGAGGACGCGAAAAACCGTTTCTCATTGCTCCTGGACCCGCTCGATACGCCAGACCCCCAGCCAATCGAGCGTCGCCCGGACAAAGAGATAGACCACGAGGCCGAATCCGAGGAGGGCGAACGGTGCCTGGAGGTACTCCGCGACGCCGCGACCGACGATCAGTTGGCCGAATCCGCGTAGAAAGAAACTCAGAATAACCAATCCGAGTGCGACGATGGCGATGTTGACGAACCCCTGCTGGTCCATGTTCGACGATCCCTGCCCACGGTGCTAAGACCTGTCGATCCACGGGGCGCTGAGCGGTACCGGGGGAAGCGCCGGGACACGCTGGTCCCATGAGTGATCGGCGACGACCGAAACGAACACCGGCACGACGATGCCGTAATTAGACCGTGTATTGGATCATTACGACGAACGATGGACGTGCAGACGGATCAGGTGGTCGCAGTCTCTCGATCGTGACCGACCGATAAGGCACACCTTACGACTCGACCGACAAGAACCGTCGAAACTCCGGGAACGATGGATAAAGAATCCTGAAATGGGGATTATTTACTCCGGGATGGTAGCCACGCGCAATGGTTTACCACGATCAGTTGACACGCAGACGAACGCTCAAGCTAGCCGGTGCCACGACCGCAGCCGTCCTGCTCGCCGGTTGTCCCGACGACGATGACGACGCCGCCGGACCTCCAGTCGACGACGAGGACGACGTAGATGACGATGTCGACGATGAAGTTGACGACGAAGAAGACAACGACGAGAACGGATTCAGCATCGAACCGGACACGCAGATCGAGTTCGAGGGGGAATCCAGCGGCTGGATCGGGATCGCGCCGGACGACATAGAGGGAGAAGAGAACCCTACTCTCGTCCTCGAAGAGGGTGAGAGCTACGAGATCGGCTGGACCGAGGGCGACGGTGCGACCCACAACATCGAGATCCGAAACGAGGATGGCGAAGTCGTCGACGACCTCGAAACCGACTTTACTGACGAACCCAACGACGACCAGTGGTTGGAGTTCGAGGCGAGCGATGAAATGGCCGCATACGTCTGTGCACCGCACGAGGACGCTATGATCGGCGACATCGAAGTCGAGTAACGAGTCGTCCAAACAGTTACACCGACCGACACGGCTTCGACTCGGAAACGCCTGACTCCCTGACGTCGAAAATGTGGCCCGGAACACTAACGTCCAGCGTCATCTCCGGCGGCGTGCCGCGTCGGCTGGCTAACCCTCGTGCCGGGTGGGGACTATCCCAGTGTGTCG
>SLIS01000381.1 GCA_007135505.1 Halovivax sp. | reverse complement strand
GCTGGTCGAGCGATACGTCGGTGATCGGCCCGTCGACGACGAATGCGTCGCCATACCCGCCGCCCGTGATCCCGCCTGCATGCCAGTGGTCGTCGTGCTCTTCGATGAAGTCCTCGGCTGTATAGGTGCCACCTACGATGCTACCCCCGGAAGGACTCTCGTAAGGAGCCTCCGCAAACTCGACAGGACCGTTTGCGCGAAACTCGTAGGCGGCGAGGCTGGCGTCCGGTTCCGTGACGAACGCGACGAGGTGTCCGTCCGCTGGAAATGTGGGTTCTGGCACCGACTCGTCGGGCGATTCCGAATCGGAGGGCTCGCCACCCGCCGCTTCTTCAGCCGAGGTTGGACAACCCTCCGGGATACGATCTTGCGGCGTGCCCTGCGAGGTGCCGTAAATTTGGCTGGTCGACTGCGTCCCGTGGGCGGTCTCGGTGCTCCACCGACTGTTCCTCGCCGTCACCTCGGCGTAGTCGTTCCAGTGCGAGTCCGAGATGGCGATGTCCGAGCCGCTGTTGACGATGTCGCAGTCGATCAACTCGGTGTGGTTGTAAAAGCCCCAGAAGCCACGGTTGGTCCCGTCGACCATCACGCAGTTTTCGCAGTACGACCCGTCGGTCCCCAGCCGCAGGTTGGCATTGTCGTTGTTGAACGAGTACGTGTTCTTGATCGCGACCGTCCCGTTCGAACCGCTGGATGGGTGGTGCGAGGGATTGCCGGGACCGCTTGCGTATACGCCGTTGTCCGTCCAGTTACCGAGGTACATCCCGTCGATTTCGAGGTGGCCCGCGTGATTCCAGTAGACGTATAGCCCCGTCGCGTTCGAGTCGCCGACGGTCACGTCGAGACAGACGTTCTCGATGACCGAGTGGCCCGACGAGGACGTGTCACGGACGCGGAATGGCTCGGTGTGGCCGCCGGACTGGTGGCCCGTGATCCCGACGTTCCTGATTGTCCAGTTCGACCCCGAGGCCTGGATGTCGTAGTTCGCGCCGGTGGCGCTGATGTCGATGAGGACGTTCTCCAGCACGTCATCGTCCCCGAGTCGAACGGAGTATTGCTCTCCGGCTGGGACGGTGATCGTCTCGAAATCTGTCTCGGCACGAACCTGGCTAGCGCTGTTCAACAGACCGAGCGCTCCTAGCGTCGCTCCAGCGCCGAACAGATAACTGCGTCGACTGATATGCGGTTCGCTATTATTTCGTTCCGATTTGTCTTTCTCGCTCATTCATCTGTCTGGAGAGACAGACCACCCTTGTGCCTTGACCTTCAGGCCTGCATGTTATATTAGCCACTACGTATAGTCCTGTATCGGCACAATTTCAACAAATTGTCACTGCTGGAGGACAATTGACGGGCCGATGCCTTCTGGAGAGATTCGCTACGTGGCGTCTTCCTCAACCGGAACGAGGTAATGGTAATCAACAACTGTCGAACTGCTATGGACACACGACAATCGAACGGGCAATCTATTGCATTCGAACTGTACGCCTAACAAAGCAGTATCCTATTGGAGTATGTATAGAAAAATGACGGGTTGTCTGAGCAGTTGCTGTCTGGATCAACTCCAAATCTGGAATCCAAACGGTGGCTCATGATCGGAACTGAACAACGATCGGCTACCTCTCTTAAATAATGAAGATTTCTGACGAGCTAATACGAGGGATCAAGGCTTCGTTCGTCTCTCGCATCGTTCACGTGGTGACGAATGGATTACTGGTCGTACTGCTCGCGGGAGTCCTCCTGGGGCCGGACGAGTACGGCCTCCTGTTTCTCGTTATCTCTATCGTCGCTGTCGCTCAGCTGTTCGCCGATCTCGGTATCGCCCGATCGGCTTCCCGCTACGTCTCCGAGTTCAAGGAAGTGAATCCATCGCAGGTCCCCCACATACTCGCTTCCTCGCTGCGATATCGATTTATCCTCATCGTCGTCGTATGCGTGGCGCTACTTTTCGGCCGGAATTTCATCGCGTCCATTCTTGACGAACCTCGACTAGGAGCTCTGCTCGTCCTCGGCGCGTTGTTTCTCGCGTTCCAGTCTCTCAAAGTGTATCACGTAACCCTCTTTCAGGGTTTCAATCAGGTCGAGTACAGCGCATTGATCTCGATCGTGGATAACGTCGCTCGAATTACGCTGATCGTCGCGTTTGTCGCCGTCGGCTGGGGCGTCGTCGGTGCATTGATCGGCTACGTCGTTAGTTCTGTGCTGGCCGCAATTCTGGCACTCGTAGTCCTGTATGTCCGGTTCTACCGGACGTACGAACGGGCTGAACAGCCGGAACCCGGGATCCGTCGCCGAATCCTCGAATATAGCATTCCTCTTACAGCATCCCAGAGTGCGAACGTCATCGACCGACGTGTCGATATCCTCCTCGTTGGATTTTTCCTCAATCCTGCAGCCGTCGGTTTCTATACGCTCGGCAAACAGATCTCTGACTTCATCGAAGCGCCCGCGGGATCGGTCGGATTTGCGCTCTCTCCCGTCTACAGTGAAGAGAAGGCGAACGATCAGATCGAACGGGCTTCGAGACTCTACGAAACCTCACTCAAGTACGTCCTCCTTCTGTACGTTCCGGCGGTGGTAGGCCTGATACTAGTGGCGGAACCGATGATTCTGATCATCTTTGGTGAGGCCTATGCCGCGGCTATTCCCGTTCTTCAGATACTCAGCATATTCGTCCTGTTTAGAGCGATCAACGGCATCACGACCCAGGCGCTTGACTACCTCGGTAGAGCACGTCATCGGGCGATCGTCAAAGGTGTCACGTCTGGGGCCAACTTCGGACTGAACCTCCTTCTCATCCCGACAATGGGCGTCGTCGGTGCGGCACTCGCGACAGTTGTCACCTTCGGCGTATACTCGATGGCGAACGTCTACATTATGAACCTTGAACTGTCGCTAGACTGGACACGAATTCTCCGTATCGCAAGTATGGCGACCGCCGTGTCGCTGGTGATGGGTGCAGTCGTCGTCGTTTTCACGGCGTATATCTCCGGCCTTCTCTCACTCATCGCCGTCGTTGGGGTAGGAGTCGCTATCTGGGCCCTTCTCGCATCGGCCAGCGGATTACTTGACCTACGACAGGTCGCTTCTGTGATGACGTAGCGGGTGTTGCTCCGTGAAACATCATGGGGTCCGGTCAATTATCGCATAACGATACGATTTTGTAGAAACTCACTGATCGAACAATGAAGCGGTGAGCCTATCTCACGGCCACTGGCGTTAGCGTTGCTGGCCACGCACTTGACGGCGACATGCGAACCCAGTTTGCGACGGTCGAGCGCCTCCATACTTTCCAGTCGGCGGGCGAGATAGAACTCGTGTTGCCGTCCGACACAGAGCAAGAATCGTCGGTTTAGTAGTGCACTAGCGTTCTCAAACGGATCGGTATCTTCTGATCCGTTCGCGAAAACGACCCGTACCAGCTGGCCAATCTGTGGCAAAGCACTGGCACAAATGGTGCGGGGTCGGTCGATGAATTCTACGGCCGCCCTAACAAAACGGTCCGAGAGCGTCTCTCTCATCGAATGCGGTATCTCATATTCACCAACACGCCGGCGCACGTCCATCTTTACAGAAATGCCGTCACGGAACTACGGAACCAGGGCCACGACGTCCTCGTCCTCGGGCGCGACTACGGCTGTACCGTTTCCCTCCTCGAGTGGTACGACCTGCCCCACGAGGTCTACGGCTACTGTGACACCTCGAAGTGGTCGCTCCTGTCGCGACTGCCCGGCCACTACGCCCGCGCGATTCGCGCGGCTCGGCGCTTCGACCCGGACCTGATCTTCGGGATGGGCGGGTACGCGGCGCATACCGGTGCGATCCTCAGAACGCCGGTCACACTCCTGATCGATTCGGAGGTGACTGGCCTCGATCACACCGTCTCGACCCCGTTCGCCCGCTCGGTTCTCACTCCGGACACCTTCCAGACTGAACTCTGCGACGACCACTACGTCTTCCCGGGCCTGAAGGAGTGTGCGTACCTGCACCCCGAGGAGTTCGATCCCGACCGAACCGATGTCGACGGCGATGCCGACGACACCCCCACAGTCCGCGATCGGCTCGACCTCGGTCCGGACGAGCCGTTCGTCATCGTCCGGCTGAACGCCTTCGGCTCCCACCACGACGTCGGGAAAGGCGGATTTACGCCGGGCCGACGTCGTCAGCTGATCGAGCGACTTGCCGAGCACGCGACTGTCCTCGTCTCGGACGAGGGCGGCGACATGGCGTACGACGACGTGCCCGCCAGACCGTTCTCGCTGCACCCGGCGCTCCTGCACGATGCCCTCGCCGAGGCCTCGCTCCTGGTCGCCGACACGCAGACGATGGTGACCGAAGCCGCGCTCATCGGGACGCCCGCCGTCCGCTCGAACTCCTTCGTCGGCGAGGACGACATGGGGAACTTCCGCGAACTGGCTCGACACGGCCTGATCTTCAACGAGGCGGAATTCGACGCGGCGATCGAACGCGCCGAGGCCCTCCTGCTCGCGGAGGGAACCGACGCGGAGTGGCGGCGCCGCCGAGATTCGTTCCTCGCCGGCCGGGTCAATCTCACAAACGTCATCGTCGACGTCGCGACGGCCATGGGGGCGGCCGAGACGGTCGACGAACTGCGACGGTTCGGTCGTCCGGATTCGACGGAACCGACGGCCCAGCCCATCCACGAGGATGCGCCAGTCCCGGAGTGACCCAAGGAGCGATTCGCAACTGCGCGACGGGATAGATCGTCACACCGATCGTGTCACCTGAGTGGTACGCTCGTCGTACCGACCGTGCCAGCCCGTCAGGCCTCGCGTAACGAAATATATCGAAGGCGGACTGACACGACATGGAGACGGTCAGTAATCGGGACCGGAACTCGGCGGCGCGCAACGATCGGTCCGGAGCGGACGGGGCGTACACGGTCCGGTGGTTCCGCGACGGCGACACCGCTGCGTACCTCGACCTGTACGAGGAGGCGTTCGACGACCACGGCGACCGGGCCTGGTTCGACTGGAAGTTCCGGGACAATCCGTTCGTCGATCACGTGCCCATCTTCGTCGCGGAAACCGGGGAGGAACTCGTCGGCGCGTGTTCGCACTTCGCCCTTCCACTGCGGATCGACGGCGAGACGATACCGGCCCAGCAGCCCTGCGATACGATGGTACACGCCGACCACCGCCGACGCGGGATTTTCACGCAACTCACCGAGCGGGCCATCGACGCGTACCGGGCCGGGGAACCGCGACTGTGGTTCAACTTTCCGAACGACAAAACCCTGGCGGGGAATATGAAACTCGGCTGGCGGGTGGTCGAGCCCCAGACGGTCTGGTATCGAATCCAGAACCCCACCGCGATCGCTCGCGTCGTCTCCGATCGACGGTCGATCCGCCTCGCCTCCCGACTGGCCGCGCCGGTCGCGAGCGGGTACCTGGCCACGAGGGAGTTCCTGGACGGTCTCGAACGCGCGCCCGGTATCGTCGAGCACCTTTCGTCGGTCCCGGTCGAGCGGCTTTCCGCGCTGTACCACGAGACCGACGCGCCGACCGGCATTCACGTCCCGCGGACCGCCCAATTCCTCGAGTGGCGCTATCGAAATCCCCGCTGGGAGTATCGGACGTACGTGCTTCAGTCGGACGCGGGCGACGTTGCGGCCATCGTCGTCGGCACGCGAACGGTCGACGGGATCACGAAGACGAAGGTGATGGACTTCCTCGCCGATACGTCCAGGCGGACCGAGGCCGCCGCTCGCCTCCTTCCGGCGGTGCTCTCGGATCACCGGGATTCGGACCTCGTCGCGTCGCTGTCCGATTCCGTCCCGCCCGCGGCGCTGCGTCGTCGCGGCTTCCTGCCCGACAGTCGACCGCCGCTCGACCGCTTCACGGCGACTACCACGCTCGTGACGCTGTCTCTCTCCGGCGACGACGCCTGGGACGTCAACGGCGTCTCGATAGCGGACCCGGCGTCGTGGACGCTTGCGTTCGCCGAACAGGATCGAAACTGACGCGTGCGGTTCGTCGGCTCGACTGGTCACTCGATCGGACTGGGGAGTCGACTCGCGTCTGCCCGACGGACGTCTCACTCGGACTGGGGACGGTCGACTCGCGTCGGATCGTCCGACCGTAGCCGATCACCCGTCTGGGCCCGCTCCCGATCGAACGCGTCGAGCAGGTCCCGCGGGGGGCCGATCCAGGCGTCGAGGTCCTGGGCTCGTTCGACGAGCCAGCGGTACAATCCGCGGTAGCCCGGGAATTCGCGCTCGTTGAAGTAGCGGGGGTGCCAGAGGACGGTCATGACGGCCTCGTTGGCGGCCGCCTCCAGCAGGAGTTCCTCGCAGATCGCTCGGGCGGACTCGGGTTCGTCGGCCGGATCCGGGAGCGCCTGTTCCATGATCGAAAGCGGAAACACCCGGAAGTCGTCGCCGAAGGGCTGAATCGGGCGGTAGCCGTGGTGGAAGCCACATTCGGTGCCGGAGCCGAGGCTGGCGTCGTAGCGAAGGCCGATGGCCCGGTGGTGGCGCCACGTCTCGGGGATCGACAGGCGGAGGTAGTGCTGGCGACCGCCGGCGACGGCGGAGGCGACGGACTCGTCCTCGTCGGGTGGCGCGGCCGCTCGTTCGGGCGTCTCGCCTATTCGCTCGCTCGAGTCGTTCGCTTGGTGGGGTGTCTCGCCCACCCCGTCGAGAACCGCTTCCAGAGCCGATACCTCGTGGCGCAGCCGCTCGCGATCCTCGGCGGAGTGAAAGGACCCGTGAAGGCCGACCTCCCAGCCGTCCGCGGCGAGCGTCTCGATCACGTCGGCGATCGGGGGGCTCGTCGGATCGTACCGGCCGAGGTGCTGGACCCAGTTGGTCGACGAGAGCCAGTCGCGGACCGGACGCTCGGCCAGCAGGTGCTGTTCGTTCAGGAAGTAGAAGGCCGAGCGCACGCCCAGGTCGTCCTCGAGGGCGGCGATCTCTTCGAACTGCCAGTAGGGGTTTCCCGACGAGCGGAGCGTTTTCAGGTGGTAAGTCGACCCCTCCCTGAGGGCGTAGTACAGTGACCGACCGCCCTTGTACGGTCGGTCGACGTCGTGGGTGAGACAGAGGGCGAACGAGGCGTCCTCGGGCAGCGGCGACCAGTCCCAGCAGGCATCGGGGGGCAGCGCCGGCTCGCGGTCGGCTTCCGGTTCGACGGCGTCGGTGGTCGCGGACGCGTCCGTTCGGTGTCGAACTGCTGCCTGCTCGCCGGTCGGTCGATCCGTGATGTGCCCGTCGAACGCTGGCGTCCCGCGCCGCGACCCGGTCGCCGTCTCGTTTCGCACGTCAGGACACCCGCCGTTCTAAGTCCGCGGCGATGCGCGTCGCGGCGGCGCCGTTCCCGTAGAGATCGGGTTTCGCGGGCGGATCGTCGGCCTCCTCCACGGCCGAGACGATCCGGAGTTCGTCGGCTCCGACGAGGGTGTTCCAGCCCGCCTCGACGGTCTCGACCCACTCGGTCGTCTCTCGGAGGGTCACGCAGGGCGTGTCGAGGTAGAAGGCCTCCTTCTGGACGCCGCCGGAGTCGGTCGCGACGCAGTCGGCCCGGGTGACGAGCCAGAGGAACGTACGGTAGCCGACGGGCTCGACGAGCCGGAGCACGTCGGTCGCGCGTTCCCAGAGCCCCTCGCGTTGCAGTGCCTCGACCGTTCGCGGGTGGGCGGGGAGGACGACGGGTTTCGACACCCCGGCGAGGCCGTCGACGATCGACGCGAGTCGATCCCCGTCGTCCGTGTTGCCCGCGCGGTGGACCGTCGCCAGGACGAACGAGTCGGGGAGGGCGTGCGGATCCATCGGACCGTCGGGCCCGGACAGCTCGTCGGCGGGGCCGATCAGGCCCGACTCGAGCCGGTCGTGCACCGCCAGGAGCGTGTCGTACATGACGTCGCCGGGCGCGGCGACGTTCTCCGTGATGCCCTCCCGCTCGAGGTTCGCGACGGCCGCGTCGCTGGGGGCGTAACACACGTCGGCCAGGTGGTCGGTACAGACCCGGTTGACCTCCTCGGGCATCGATCGATCGCCGGACCGCAACCCGGCCTCGACGTGGACGAGCGCGGGCGCTCGCTTCGCGGCCGCGAGCGCCGCGGCCACGGTCGAGTTCGTGTCGCCGTAGACGAGGACGGCGTCCGGCCGCTCGTCGTCGATCAGCCGTTCCACCTCGACCATGACGTCCGCGGTCTGGGTAGCGTGTGATCCGGATCCGACGTCGAGGTGGTAATCGGGTTCGGCGAGTCCCAGCTCGTCGAAGAACACCGCCGAGAGCTCGTGGTCGTAGTGCTGGCCGGTGTGGACGACGGTCTCTTCGAACCGGCCGTCGAGCGCCCGGGAGACGGCGGCCGCCTTGACGAACTGCGGCCGGGCACCGACGACGGTGAGGACGTGCGGGTTCGAGTCGCGCCGACTCACGATCGATCACCCTCCGGGGTCCCGTGCGTTCCGGGGCCGAGCGGTTCGCTGACGAGTCGATCGGCGGCGACAGCGAGCGACAGGCAGAGTCCGCCGAGGAGGACCAGGAGGATCGAACGTCCGACCTCGGCGGAGGCGACGCCGGCGGTCGCGGCCGACAGGCCCAGCGACGCCAGGCCGACGCCGCCGGCGAGGACGCCGAGGACGAGCAAGAGGACGAGCGGGTGGAAGCCGGCCCGGACGTACTGCTGGGTGTAGCGCCAGGCGGCGCGGCGTGCCAGCAACCACGAGAGCGTCGGGACGAACCGCGAGTAGCGGATGTGACTCTGCTCGTCCCCGTAGCGGGCCTGCATCGGCACGTCCTCGATCCGGAAGCCGGCCACGTTCAGGTGGACCAGCACGTCGTTACAGAAGCCGTAGCCCTCGTAGAGCCGGTCGACGTCGATGGCTTCCAGTGCCTCGTTCGAGATCGCGGTGTAGCCGTTCTGCGGATCCTTCATTCCCCAGTAGCCGCTGACGCACTTCGTGAGTCCCGTCAGGAGGCCGTTGCCGAACAGCCGCCACGTCGGCATCGCGTCGCGGTGGGTCGCACTGGAGAGCCGGTTACCCTTCGCGTAGGCGGCCCGGCCGTCGACGACGGGTTCGACGATCCGCTCTAGGATCCCGGGATCCATCTGTCCGTCCCCGTTCATCACGGCGACGACGTCGAGGCCGTCGGCCTGGGCGAGCCGGTAGCCGGTTTTGATCGCGCCGCCGACGCCCCGATTCCGGTCGTGACGGACCGCGACGATCCGCGGAACGTAGGGGGCCTCGATCGACGCCTCGGCGGAGACGTTCGGCGGGCGTGGCGCGGCGGACTGACTCTGTCCCGGCGATCCCTGCCCGACACCGGCGGCCGGTCCGTCGGCTACGGCGTCCGTGCGGACCTGCCCGCCGTCGGTGTGGAGCGAGGCCGCCCAGCCGAGTTCGCTCGGATCGCCGACGTCGAGGACCCACGGCGGCGCGGTCCCGTCGCGCTGGTCCGCGTCCGCGCCGGATTCCGATCCCGCTGGATTCGCGATCGATCCGGGGTCCCGGTCGCCAGCGCGGTGTCCGCCGCCGCTCGACTGGTGTGCCTCGCTGCCCGACTGGTGGCCCCCGCCGCTCGACGCGTCGAATTCGTCCGCAACGGACCGTTCGTTCACTGTTGCGGCGGCGGATTCGATCTCCGACCAGGTGTCGTCGGTCGAGCAGTCGTCGACCACGTACGCGCGATCGACGATCGCGGGGAGGGTCTCGATGACCCGCCCCACGAAGCCCGCTTCGTTGTACGCGGGGATCACCACGCCAACTGTTTGCCCATCGTACATGCTGTTGAACCGTTCTATCGATGCGAGAAACACGGGGTTAGTAACGAACGCCATTCCGGAGTGTTCGCGAACGCAACCGGTCGACGGGGAGTCGGTATGGGGCGGGTAACACGTTTCGAGGCCGATTTCGGTACTGACCGACCGTTCGACCGGCCGCGCGGGGTCCGCTCCCCGCCGACTCGTCCCGACGATCGATCGGAATCGAGGGTAACCGTCGCCTTCCCCCGGCGGACTGAGACGGGCGCGGGGCGCGGTGGAATC
>SLIS01000420.1 GCA_007135505.1 Halovivax sp. | reverse complement strand
GCGGCGGCCTGTCTCGCGCTCGGCGCGAGCCACGCTGGCGTGAAGTCGATGTCCGGCTCCTCCGGCGGCGGCTTCGCGCTGATGGGCGAGCCGCTCGGTCTCGCCGAGATGTCCGAAACGCCCGTCGTGCTGATCGAGGCGATGCGCGCGGGGCCGTCGACCGGTCTGCCGACCAAACCCGAACAGGCCGACCTGGAGTCGGTGCTCTACTCGAGTCAGGGCGACTCCTGCCGGGTGGTCTTCGCCCCCGGCACGCCCGCCGAGGCGTACGACCAGACGCGACGGGCGTTCGAACTCGCGTACGACTACCACGTCCCGGCGATCGTGGTCATCGACCAGAAGCTCTCCGGCGAGAACCAGAACGTCCCCGAGAGCTTCTTCGACCGCGAGCCGAACTCCGATCCGGGGGCAGTCCTCAACGAAGAGGAGCTCGCGGAGATGCCCCACGACGAGGCGGGGAAGTTCAAGCGCTTCCAGTACGACCCCGAGAACGGCGTCAACCCGCGCTCGGTTCCGGGCCAGAAGGGCGGACGCTTCCTCGTCACCGGCAACGAACACTCGCCGTACGGCCACATCGAGGAGGACCCCGACAACCGGGTCTTCCAGATGGACCGGCGGATGCGAAAGATCGAGTCGATCCGGGAGGAGCTCGACAGCGATCCGGAAACCTCACACCAGACGTACTTCGGCCCGGACGACGCGGAGTACGGTATCGTCACCTGGGGCTCGAGCCAGGGTGCGGTGCGGGAGGCGACCGCCCGGCTCAACGAGGCGGGCCACTCGGTGCGCGCGATCTGCGTCAGCGACCTGATGCCGTTCCCCGAGGCGGAGCTGACGGCGTTCCTGGAGGGCGTCGACGAGGCGCTCGTCGTGGAGATGAACGTCACGGCCCAGTTCCGCGGGCTCGCCCAGAAGGAGCTGGGGAGATTCGGCGAGAAGATGAACAGCCTACTCAAGTACGACGGCAACCCGTTCGAGCCGGCCGAGGTGGTCGAGGGATTCGAACTCCAGATCGTCGAGGACGGGACCGACGCTCCGGCGTCGAACACGCGGCTCGAACCCGCAGCAGGTGACTAACCAATGAGTGCATTCAGCGCGATCGGCGAGGAACGCGAGATCGACCGGGAGGAGTTCACTCCTCTGCAAGAACCCCAGCCGACGTGGTGTCCGGGCTGTGGTGACTTCGGCGTCCTGAAGGCGTTGAAACAGGCGATGCCCGAAGTGGGGAGAACCCCCGACGAGACGCTGCTCGTCACGGGGATCGGCTGTTCGGGCAAGCTCAACAGCTACTTCGAGAGCTACGGCTTCCACACCATCCACGGGCGGTCGCTGCCGATCGCCCGCGCGGCGAAGCTCGCGAACCCCGGCATCGAAGTGGTCGCCGCCGGCGGCGACGGCGACGGCTACGGGATCGGCGGCAACCACTTCATGCACACCGCCCGCGAGAACCACGACATGACCTACATCGTGTTCAACAACGAGATCTTCGGCCTCACGAAGGGCCAGACCTCGCCGACGAGCCCGAAAGGTCACAAGTCGAAGACCCAACCGCACGGCTCGGCGAAGGACCCGATCCGGCCGCTGTCGCTCTCGCTCACCTCGGGTGCGAGCTACATCGCCCGGACCGCGGCCGTGAACCCGAACCAGGCGAAGGAGATCCTCGTCGAGGCGATGGAACACGACGGCTTCGCGCACATCGACTTCCTCACGCAGTGTCCGACCTGGAACAAGGACGCGAAACAGTACGTCCCGTACGTGGACATCCAGGACTCCGACGACTACGACTTCGACGTTCACGACCGGAAGGAGGCGGCCGACATGATGTTCGAGACCGAGAACGCGCTGCACGAGGGAACCGTCCTCACCGGCCGGTACTACGTCGACGACGAGCGTCCCTCCTACGGCGAGGAGAAGCGTTCGATCGGCGAGATGCCGGAAGAGCCGCTCGCAGAGCGCTACTACGACGACGACTACGAGTGGGAACGCAGCTACGACCTGCTCGACCGACACAAGTAGCCGACCGGATCGACCGACGGTCCCGTTCGATCCGGCGTGGTTTCGGGAGAGCGGCTCTCACTTTCCGGTTCGGAAGGTATTTTTTCGTGCGGGCGAAAGGGTTGTTCGTGGCGACGAACTCGACGGAGGATCGGATACTGTCGGTGTTAGAGGAGGACGCCCAGGCCTCGTACGCCGAGATCGCACGCCAGGCGGGCGTCTCGAAGCCGACGGTGAGGAAGTACGTTCGAAAACTCGAAGACGACGGCGTGATCGTCGGCTACTCCGCGGAGGTCGATCCGAAGAAGCTCTCCGGCCGGTCGATCGCGCTCGTCGGCATCGACGTCGAGAGCGAACGCTACATCGACGCGACCCGCGAGCTCGCGGAGACCGAGGCGATCGAGTCGCTGTACTCCTCTTCGGGCGACCACATGCTGATGGCCGAGATCAGTGCGGAAAGCGGCGAGGGCGTCGGCGAGATCATCAGAGACGAGATCCTCACCATCGACGGGGT
>SLIS01000070.1 GCA_007135505.1 Halovivax sp. | reverse complement strand
TGGCGATCGCGACGCCGTTACCCCGCAGCTCGGCGTGACCCGACAGGGCACCGGCGGGAAGCGGTTGCTCGACGATCGAAACGTCGAGGTCGACGAACGCGTCGATGGCGCGCCGAGCCTCCTCGAAGGTCCAGGCGCCGTTCGCGTCGACGCGGAGGTCGACCGGTTCGTCGACGATCTCGCGAACCCGACGCAGCCGATCGACGTCGTCCTCGACCGATCGCCTGCCGACCTTCACTTTGCAGCATTCGAACCCACGCTCGACAGCGTCCGCGACCGCCTCGGCCGTCGCGTCCGGCGTGTCGTCTCCGATCGTGGCGTTCACCGGGACTCGCGGTACCCGTTCGAGGGCGCCGAGATCGCGGTACAGTGGCTGTGCATCCGTCGTTGCGGCCAGGTCTGCAAGCGCCAGCGAGATTCCGTGTCTCGCTGCCGACGTGTGTTCGGCCGCATCGAGCACGGCGGATCGACCGTTCTCGCCCGCCTCGATTGCAGCGTCGAGGGCGGCCTCGCAGGTTTCGAGTGACTCCGTCCAGCCGGGGAGGGGCGACGCTTCACCGTATCCGACGTTCGACCCGTCGGAGAGTCGAATGAGAAAGCCCTCTCTGGCCTCGATCCGTTCGTCCGCCGTCTCCAGGGGCTCTGCGAGCGGGCACGTAAATCGACGATACGCAACCGACAGACTCACGCGACGATCAACCCCCCGGCGAAACAGATGGCGTACAGCGTTAACAGCAATCCGGTTCGTTCGAGGACCCAGTTCAGTTCGCTCCCCTCACTCCGCCACAGATACCGGGTGAGAAGGACGGCGTGTGGCAGCGTCAGCAGCGGTGCGAGTACGAGGACCATGAAATCGGGGTCGAGCCAGAACCAGAAAGGAACCACGTACGCCACGGCCAGCAGCAAAGCGTACTCGTACCGACTGAATTGCTCGCCGAAGCGAACGGCGAGCGTCCGCTTTCCTGCCGCGGCGTCCGTCTCGATATCACGGAGGTTATTCACGACGAGAATGGCCGACGCCAGGCAGGCCATCGGAATGCCGGCCACGACGGCGTCGACGGTGAGCGTCCCCGGAGGGACGGTGAGTGCGAGCGGTTCGGCGAGCGTCGCGGCGGCCTGTACGTAGAACGTACCGGCAACGGCGACAAGACCGAAGAACACGAAAACGAACAGTTCTCCAAGGCCGTGATAGCCGAGTGGGTACGGGCCGCCGGTGTAGGCCCAGCCACAGAGGACGCTGACCAGGCCGATCACGACGATTGGAAGTCCCCCCACGTAGACGAGGTACGTGCCGGTCAGTATCGCGAGTCCGAAGGTCACGGCAGTCGCGAACTTGACTCGCCGTGGTGGAATGAGCCCCGACTGGGTAACGCGAGTGAAGCCGTCACGCCGGTCCGCATCGGCGCCCCGTTTCGCGTCGTAGTAGTCGTTCGCGAAGTTCGTCCCGACCTGAATGAGTGCCGCCCCGAGCAGGGCGAACAGGGCCGGCAATAGGTCGAAGACGTGCTCGTGGAGTGCAAGGCCCGTCCCCACGAGTACCGGTGCAACCGCGGCGGGCAGTGTCTGCGGTCGGGCCGCCATCAGCCAGGCCCGGGTACGAGAGACGTTCGCCTCGGCCGTCGTCATTGCTCGATGATCCGTTCTGCGAGAGTGTCAACGTTGGCATTGCGGTCGGTCGCGTCAGACGATCCGCGTCGTCCGTCCGGCCAGCCCGCTGGCCCCGCTCAGTAGTGCCAAGGGTAGTCGTCGAAGTCCGGTTCCCGGTCCTCGACGAACGCGTCCCGACCCTCGCGGGCCTCGTCGGTCTGGTAGCCGAGTCGGGTCGCCTCGCCGGCGAACACCTGTTGACCGACGAATCCGTCGTCGGCCATGTTGAACGCGTACTTCAGCATCCGCATTGCGGTCGGGCTCTTCGAGTTGATGCGCTCACCCCACTCGAGGGCGGTTTCCTCGAGTTCGTCGTGGGGGACCACCTCGTTCACCATCCCCATCTCGGCGGCTTCCTCGGCGTCGTAGGTCTTCCCCAGGAAGAACACCTCACGGGCTTTCTTCTGACCGATCTGGCGGGCGAGATAGGCCGAACCGAACCCGGCGTCGTAGCTCGCGACGTCGGGATCCGTCTGGAGGAACTTCGCGTGCTCGCGGGAGGCGAGGGTCATGTCACAGACGACGTGCAGCGAGTGACCGCCGCCGACGGCCCAGCCGGGAACCACGCAGACGACGACCTTCGGGATGTGGCGAATCTGGCGCTGGACTTCGAGGATGTGAAGCCGGCCGCTCTCTGCGGCCTCGTCCTCGTCCCCCTCGTACTCGTAACCCGCCTCGCCCCGGATTCGCTGGTCGCCCCCCGAACTGAACGCCCACCCGCCGTCCGTCGGTGAGGGGCCGTTGCCGGTCAAGAGGACACAGCCGACGTCGGTCTGTCGCTTCGCGTGGTCGAGCGCGGCGGAGAGTTCGTCGACGGTGCGCGGGCGAAAGGCGTTCCGAACGTCTGGCCGATCGAACGCGATGCGGACCGTGCCCGAGTCGATGGCCCGGTGGTAGGTTACGTCCTCGAGGTCGAGGGCCGCAACCGGCTCCCAGCGATCCGCGTCGAAGAGTGTTGAAACCATCGGTCGGTCTTTCTGGCGGCTACCCAAATATACTGTCGGAACCGCGAGTGACGGTCGGCCGTTCGAGAGGGGTCGGTTCGCTCCTCAGCGATCGGCATCGCCGAAGCGCGTGGCAAGGTGACTGCCCGCCTCGCGCCAGGCGTCGGCGCCCCGGCCGAACACCCGTTCGGCGCGGTCCTGGGCCTCTGTGACGATGTCGGGCGCGTCTCCCGTGACGAGTTCGCCGTCGGTGACGACTGGCGACCCGTCGACGAAGACGTGGGCCACGACGTCACTTGTTGCGCTGTAGACCAGGTTCGGGACGACAGTGTGAAGCGGATCCGACACCGTCGGTGCGATCGACGGCCGATCCAGGTCACAGACGACGACGTCGGCTCGTTTCCCGGGTTCGAGTGAGCCGACGCGGTCGTGAATCCCGAGCGCCACAGCGCCCTCAATCGTCGCCGCACGGAGCGCCTCCCACGCCGGGAACGCGGTCGGGTCCGTCCGATCGGCCTTCGAGAGGAGCGCCGCGGTCCGGAGTTCGCGGACGAAATCGTGGCCGCCCGGTCCCGGCGCCTGGTCCGTTCCGATACCGACTGTTCCGCCGTGACGCCGATACTCGACGATCGGGGGAACGATGCCGTCGATGGCCACGATCGAACTCGGGTTCGCCGCCATCCGGACGCCGACCTCGGCGAGTGCCCGTCGCTCGTCGCTCGTTGCTCCGTGGAGGTGCGCCGCGAGGAGACTGTCGGTAGTCAACTCGAGATCCGAGAGTACGTCGACCGTCGTCCGATCGTGGCCGTACCGGGCTGCAACCTGCCGTCGTTCTCGCTCCCCCTGAGCGACGTGCATGTGAATCGATCGATCCGTCGACCGACTCCGTTCACGTACTTCTTCCAGCAGCCACGTCGGGACCATGTCGAGTGCCTGCGGTCCATACAGCGGCGTGACGAGTTCGGCGCCCGCGTACGTCTCGAACAGGGATTCGTTCCGTTCGAGACCCGCCTCGGCTGCGTCGTCGTCGAGCGGATACGGATCGTCCGGTCCGAGCGAGCCCCGGTTGTCGTCGACGGCGTTGATCGTCTCCGCCGGTGCGACGCGGACCCCCATGGGCCGATACACGTCCTCGACGAGCCGCGAGACGTTCACGGCGTACTCGCCGACCGTCGTGACGCCGGATCGAACGGCCTCGAGGACGCCCAGCCGGGCTCCCGCCACCGCGTCGTCGGCCGTCATCGCCTCGGCCAACGGGCCGAGTGCCCGGTTCATCCACTCGATCTCCGGGACGTCCTGAGCGCCGCCGCGAAGCAACGTCAGCCCCATGTGCGCGTGCACGTTCACGAACCCCGGCAGCGTGACCGTCCCGCGACCATCGACTTCCCGGTCTCCCTCGGCGTCGATCAATTCGGACGGTCCGATCACGCTGATTTCCCCGTTCTCGAATCCGATCGTAGCGGGTTCGATCGCCCCGACGCCGCCGTCAGCCATCGTCAGTGCCAGCGTCTCCCGTATAACGACGTCCATAGTCGGCTCAGAGGGAACCAGTGACAAAATAAATTCGGGGCCCGGACCACTTATTATGATTGGAAATAAACTCGTCTGAAACCGGATGGGTGAAACGTACTACGACGTCCTGAACGTGTCACAGGACGCGGCCGGCGACGAGATCCAGCGTGCCTATCGCGAGCGCGTCCTCGAGACCCATCCCGATCGAAACGACGCTCCGGACGCGGCAGAGACGTTCAAGCGCGTGTGCGACGCCGAAGCAGTCCTCGGCGACCCGGCCGAGCGGGCGCGATACGATCGACTCGGTCACGACGCGTACTGCCGAAGGGAAGCGGTGGGCCCGTCCTCTACCACCTCGACGGATTCGTCAGCCGCCGGGGACGACGGAGCCGCGACCGATCGAGCGAGCGACGACGATCATCACGGCCCGGATTCCGACGGGAAGACGGCCTATCACCCGACCGATTCAACGACGTGGAGCGACGGTACGGCGGGCGTCGACGACGATGGTCCGAGTCACCACGCTCGACAGCGGGCCCGCCGACACCGCCGGACAGCGTCAGGCGAGTGGTTCTTCGGACACGATGACGACACGTCCGCACGGCACGAGAGAGTCAGTTTCGGACACCGGACGCGGACGACACCATCGACGTCGACCGCAGCTGAAGCGACCCGTTCGACCACAGCTAGAGGGACCCATTCGAGTACGCTAGACGAGACACGCACGACGACCGGCTGGACGGAAACGACGACCACCGGTGACGGGTCACACTCGAGGGAGACACGTGCAGGCGACTTCGCGGTCCACAACTGGACCGGCGACGTGGAACTCACACCGCCGTATCGCGAGTTAGACCACCAGACGCTGATCGCGATTGGCGGACTCTCGCTGACGTATCCGCTGTTCGTCATCGCGTCGCTGACCCCCGCGTTGCCCCTCGTCGTGAACGCGATCGTCGGTGGTTGTACGCTCGTCCTCGTCGGTTACCTCCTGACGTTCCCCCGAGTCGCGCTCGCGACGTTCGGCCTCTGGAGTTTGCTCGTACCCGCCGGACTGAGTGTGTCCGGGGCGGTTCCCCCGGGATCGTTACTGTGGCTGGCCCTCCTCGCCGCGTTCTGGACGCCCTTCGGGTATGCCGTCGCCGTGTGGTGGGCACTCAGTCCGTGACGAGGGAGGATACTGCAACCCGTTTCGGCGGGCGGCGATCGCTTACAGACGTTCGGCAACCTGATCGGCCAACCACTCCCGGCGCCGGTGACTCGACTCCGCGTCGAACCGAACGGCGACGAGGTGCGAGCCGGGTTCGTCTATGGCGCGACGATACGCGCGTTCGAACCCTGCTGGTTCGACAGATTCGTACGAGAGGCCGTACAGCTCCGCCAGGGGGGCGAAATCGAGCCCGTGGGGAGTCTTGAACTGCTCGGTAAACGGTGGCTCGTGGTCTTCGATCGGCAGCGCATGGAAGATCCCGCCGCCGTCGTTGTGGATCACGACGATCGTGACGTCGACCCCGCAGCGATCGATCGCGAGTAATCCGTTCGAGTCGTGATAACACGCCAGATCGCCGGTTACGAGCGTGAGCGGGTCGTCGTCGACGCTGCCGGCACCGAGGGCCGTGCTCACGATACCGTCGATGCCGCTGGCACCCCGGTTCGCGAGGACGGTGAGTTTCGCGTCGCGCGATCGGCCGAACCGATCCGCGTCCCGAATCGGCATACTGTTCGAAACGAAGACCGTCGAGGGATCCGGTGCCGTCCCGAGCACCGTCGAGAGGATTGCCCCTTCGAAGGGCTTCACCGCGAACGTTTCGGGTTCGATCGCCTCCTCGAGAACTCGCTCCGCGATCGATTCCGCCCCGAGGAAGCGGCCTACCCAATCGCCTCGGGCAGCGGTCGGCTCCGTTTCGTCCACGAGCGTATCGACAAGTCGACTCACGAGCCAGACCGGATCCGTGACGATCAGGTTCGTTGCCGTGAACGTCGACTCGCGCCAGCTCCCCGCCGGGTCGACGATGTACTGGGTCGCGTCCGCATCCAGGAGCGCGTGTGCGAGCGCTTTCGACGTGGGAGCGTCGCCCAGCCGGACCACGACGTCCGGATCGAACGCGAGAGCTTCGACGTAGGCGTCGTATGCGCTACAGACGATCGACGATCGGGCAGCTGGCCCGTATCTGAGATCGGAAAGTGGATCCGCCAGCACCGGCGCGCCGAGTCGTTCGGCAAGCTCGACGAGCCGGGCCTGCCAGTTCCCGTCGTCCGCGAGCGTGGTAGGATCGAGTGGTCCGATCACGAACAAGGGCCGATCCGCCGATCCCAAAGCGGTCGCCAGGTCGGTAACTTCCTCGTCGTCAGCGACCGGTCGTCCGACCGTCGTCGAGACGAACGGGCCGTCGCGGCCGCGACCGGCCGGCGTGTCCGCGAAGTCCGCCGGGACGGACGACGCCCCCGGGACCGGGTCCGTAGCCGTGGAAGGATCCGCGTCGATCGAGTCCGTCCGTTCCCCGTCGGCTCCGTCCATCGTCGGTTCGAGCGGTTTGGCAAATGGGCAGTTCAGGTGGACCGGGCCGGCCGGCGGAGTTTTGGTCTTCGCGAGCGCGCGAGCGGCCGTCGTTCGGAGACTCCTGACCGTTCGCTCGACCGGAGCCGGTTCGGGGAGGTCGACGCTCCAGCGAACGGCTGAACCGTATATGTTGCGCTGATCGATCGTCTGGTTGGCACCGCTGTCTCGCAGCTCCGGCGGTCGGTCCGCCGTGAGGACCAGCATGGGAACGCGGCCCTGGTCGGCCTCGACCACGGCCGGGTGAAAGTTCGCGACGGCGGTGCCCGACGTGCAGACGAGCGCGGTCGGTTCCCCCGTCCGGCGGCTCCGGCCGAGGGCGAAGTAGGCGGCCGAGCGCTCGTCGAGGTGCGAATAGACCTCGACACCTGGGTGTGCATCGAAGGCCAGGGTCAAGGGCGTCGATCGGCTCCCCGGCGCGATGCAGACGGCGTCCAAGCCGCCGGCGATCAGTTCCTCGACGAGGAGCTCGCCCCACAGAGTCGATCGATTCGGTGCGGTCATCCGAGTGCCTCGAGAATCGGTCTGAGTTTCAGTTCGACTTCGTCCCACTCGACGTCGGGTTCGCTACCCGCGACGATCCCGTTTCCAGCGAACAGCGTGACAGCTCGCTCTCGGGTAACAGCTGAGCGAATCGCGACGGCAAACTCTCCGTCACCGTTCGCGTCGAACCAGCCCACGGGAGCGGCGTACCAGCCACGGTCGAACGACTCGATCGAGCGGATGGTTTCACACGCCCGTTCCTGTGGCACGCCACCGACGGCCGGCGTCGGGTGGAGTGAGTCGACGATGTCGAGGACGTGTCGGTTCCCGGCGAGCGTCGCCGTAATTGGCGTCTGAAGGTGTTGAATCGTGGCGAGCCGGCGGATGCGCCGATTCCCGACGTCGATCGACGACGAAACCGAGGCCAGCTGGGAGCGAATCGCCTCGACGACCAGCCGGTGTTCGCTGTCCAGTTTCTCGCTGGTCCGTAACTCCGCGGCGAACTGGTCGTCTGCTGCGGACGTCTCGCCGCGGGGGACCGACCCGGCGAGCGCTTCGGTCCGGAGCGTCCGGTCAGTTTTCGCAACGAGGCGTTCGGGCGGGGCGCCGAAGAACGTCGCGGAACCGATGCCGTCGAGCGCAAACGTGTAACAATCCGGATACTGACGCCGTAACTGTGACAGCGTCGCCTCGATCCCGACCGGACGGGCAAGCGTGTTGGTCACTGCCTGCGCGAGGACGACCTTCTCGAGGGGCGTCGTCTCGATGTCGCCGAGCGCCCGCTCGATCTGGGTCATCCAGGTCTCGCGATCCGTCGACCGCGTCGAGTCGACGATCGTCGGTGAGTCTGCCCTCACGGAATCGCTCGATCGGTTCACGAGACGGGAGCGCCAGGTTTCGAGCCTCGCTCCGACGTCACCCTCGGGGCCAGCGACGGTGAGCCAGGTTCGGTCCCCGGATCGGGTGAGTTGCACCCTGGGGACGACGAACGACCCGTCGCCGAAACCGTCCCAGACGGACGGGTCGTCAGCGTCAGTGTCAGTCCACTGGTCGTGAAATGCGAACCCACCGACTGCACGAGGTCTCGCGACGGTCGGACCGTGGTGTGACAGGCGCTCGAAGACGGCTTCGGCCTGCGATCGAATCGCTCGGAATCGCTCGGTCCCGGTCGTCGTGAGGGCGGCGACGGCGCCGAGCCCGGCGATGTCGACGCCGCCGGGTGAGTGCCAGTTCGACACTGGTGTCGAATCGTCCGACGATGCCACCTGAAAGACGGCAGCGAAGGGGACGTCCGATAGTTCACAGCTGCGACTTTCGAGTGCCTTCGGTTCGGGTCTCGATTCCGACGGTACTGCCCGCCCACCGAGGGGTCGCTCCATCGATACGTGCTCGGTCCGGAGCCACCTTCAGCCTAACTATATCGCTCTTCGTGCCACGGGTTCGCCGACTCCGAGTATCCGCGTTTCTCCCAGAAGCCGAGTTCCGGTTCCGTGAGGAACGCCACGCCGTCAACCCACTTGGCACCCTTGTAGGCGTACTTGTGGGGGGTCACGACCCGGACGGGACCGCCGTGTGGATCGGGCAGTAGCTCGCCGTCCAGCTCCCACGTGAAGAGCACTTCGTCCCGCATACAGTCCTCCAGAGGCAGGTCCGTCGTGTACCCGTCGGCCGCCGAGAACAGCACGTGAACGGCGTCCGTGGAGACGCCGACCGCCTGGGCGAGCGTGGGAAACGAGACCCCGGTGAACATACAGTCGAACCGGCTCCAGCCCGTCACGCAGTGAAAGTCCTGTCGTTGGGTTTCTGTCGGCAGGGATCGAAACTCCTCCCAGGAGAACGTCCGCGGGGAGTCGACGGCGCCGGAGACTTGCAACGACCACTCCGCTGGTTCGACGGCGGGTGTCTCACCCTTGCTCAGGACTGGAAAGGCAGTGGTCTCACGCTGACCCGGCGGCAGTCGCTCCCCGTCGAACTCCTCGTGGAGATCGGTGACGTCGTCCATGTGTTCGTCCAAGAGATTCGAGAACGTAGGTGTGGCGGTCGCCAGTCCGGCAGGCAGTCGTTCTGTCAGAGGCAGTAATAACGAATTTGGCGCGAGGGGCCGGTTGCCGAAACTCGGTGAAACAGTTCCGGCCGCAGTTTCACTCGAACCCACCAACGGATATCCATCACATAACCAAGTCGGCCCTGCCCGACTGTTGATCCTGTATGGCGACAAGACAAAAACTTCAGGAACGAGAGGTATCCGGTGAGGCGGCCGAAGAGGTGGGGGAACAGGCAATGGGCCCCGCAGCGATGGCGGCGGGCGCGTCAGTGGGCCTGGCGTTATACTTTTACTACCTCAAAGGCGATAAAGAACGCGGAATCTTCGTCGGCCTCTGGCCGCCGACGATCCTGGCGTTCGCGAGTTACTTCAACCAGCGCAAGATGAGCCAGCGCCTCGATACCCTCACCCAGCCGGGGACCACACTCAAGCGGACGATCGACTCGGTAATCGGCAACAGTTGAATAGCGGATCGAGTCCCATCGATCCGATTCAGTGGAGTAGAACCAGCAACCATCATTTTTTCGTCGGTGACGGAGAGATGCGTTCCTCGGTGAGAGCATAGGCCCGAACGATCCACGGGGCGGTCACCATGTGATCCTACCCGTTGCGTTATAGAAACATGATATAAATGAGGGACGCGTGTCGAATTTTCCGACCCTGATCCCGCCAGACGCCCGCGAAAACCGCATCAGACTGGGCGATACAGGCGTGTAGAATCCCCGTCAGGCTTAAATACCCCTCCACCGAAACGCGAATCAGATGCCGAAAGTTGAGCTCACTATCCCGGAACATCTCGAGATGCAGATCGCCCAGATGGTCGAACGCGGCGAATTCGTCAACCGCGAAGAGGCCATCGAGGACCTCCTCTCGACCGGGATCAAGGCGTACAAGACGAGCGG
>SLIS01000450.1 GCA_007135505.1 Halovivax sp. | reverse complement strand
GCGATGGCGAGGACGATGATCGTCGTCACCGTCGCGAGCACGAAGCTGTTGAAGATGTACAGGTGCAGGGGGACCTGCTGGAACACCTCGACGAAGGCCTGGACGTTGAACCCCTGTGGCGTCGGGAACGGCACTTCGACGGGGCCGACCGAGACCTCCCAGTCTCCCGATAGGATGCGGTCCCCCGGCGTCAGCGCGAGCACCAGCAGCCAGTAGAAGGGAAACAGCGTCGTCGCGACGAAAAACACCGTGACGGCGACGAACAGCGACCGGTAGAGAATCGACCGCCGCGTCGGATCGGTCATCACGCCCTGGACCCACTGCTCGAGCGGCCCGGCGCTCTCGTCGGTCGAATCGGTTGTCGCCATCTCAGAACCCCTCCCGGTACTGCTGATAGATGATTCCCATCACGGCGATGGCAATGAGGCCGGCCGTGACGAACGCGATCGCCGAGGCGAGCCCTCGGGTGTCGTTGAACGTTTCGACGACCATACACGACAGCGAGGGCACGGTCGTACAGCCCGACGTCGAGTCGATCAGCCCGTAGACGCGCATCGCGTCGATCGTCCGAAAGAGGATCGCGACGCCGAGCGTCGGCAAGATCAGTGGGAACGTGATCCGTTTGAACCGTTGCCACCGCGAGGCACCCGCGACGCGAGCCACGTCGTAGAGGTTCCGGTCGATGCTCTGGAGGCCGGCCAGGATGAGCAGCGCCATGAACGCGGAGGTCTTCCAGATGTCCGCGACCATGATGATCAACAGCGAACTGCCGGGATCGTTGAACGTGTTCTCCGCGGCGACGATGCCAAAGTTCGCCAGATACTCCGTGAGAAAGCCGGTCCGGTCGTGGAACATCAGGTAGAAGATCATCCCCTGGATGACGATCGGGATCGCCCACGGGATGATGATCGCGACGCGAACCCAGCGTCGACCCGGAAACTCCCGGTCGAGGACTAGCGCCTGGCCGAATCCGATGATCGTCTCGAAGAAGACGCTCACGACGGTGAACACGAGCGTTACAATCAGCGCACTTCGGAGCCACCCCTCGACGTGGACGAACGGGAAGCTCGAACTCGTCTCGACCGACGGCAGGAACGTCGTCGATCCCGGAAGCGAGGCGTCGGCCCCGCCGGTGAACAGCGCGACGTAGTTCTGTAAGCCGACGAACTCCGACTCGCCGCCGCCGAGGACGTTCTGGAACAGCGACATCTCGAACGTCCGCAACAGCGGATAGAACGCGATCGCTCCGAGCAGGACGAACACCGGCGTCAACAGCAGGTAGGCAAAGCCCGTCTCGCCGAGGTTCTCCATCCAGCGGACGGCTGCGACGTGAGGACCGGATCGGTTCGACTCTCGCGTCGGGCCGCTCCGCTTCGTATCCGTGCTCATCGGGTCACCCCTGTTCGATCTCTTCGAGGCTCTCCTGGAGGTCGGAAGCGGCGTCCTCGGGAGATTTGTCGCCGGAGACCGCCTGGTTCACTTCTTCGGCGATCGTGTCGGCCTGGCTCGACCAGACCTCGGTCACCGGCCGAGGCATCGCGTTCTCCCCGGCCACTCGAAGCGTTTCCATGTACTCGCCGATCGGCTCGATCGACTCGGCCTCCTCGGACTCGAAGAGCGCTGGTTTGGGCGGGAGCCAGCCCCACAGCTCGAGCATCCCGAGATTGAACTCGTCGGTCATCACCGTTCGCAGCACCTCGACGGCGGCCTCCTTGTTCTCGGCGTTGGGGTTGAGGACGACGTGCCAACCGCCCAGAGCGGACGTCGAGCCGCCGGTTCCCGGCTGGTTCGCCTCCGATTCGGAGACGGCATACGGCATCGGCATCACGCCCCAGTCGTCCGTACCGAACTCGTTGGCGCCCTCGACGATGGCGAACGGCCAGTTGCGCTGCATGACGGCCTCACCACCGAGGATCGCATCGAGTGAGTCCTGTTCCTGCCAGGACGTGATCGAGGAGGTCGCGATCCCCGTCGGATACTCCTCGAGCGTGTCGTCGTCGTGTTCGTCGGCGACGAACGTTCGCATCATCCGCAACGCGTCGACGAACTCCTCTTCGTCGACCGTCACGTCCCGATCGCCGACGGGCCCGAAGAGGTGCTCCTGTCCGCCGAAGTAGCCGCCGCCCCAGGAGGTCATCACCTCGTTCCAAGTACAGCAAGCGGTCCCCTCGTAGATGTCCCACTGCGTCGCAAACCCGTACTCGGCGTCGGACGCCTCGACGATCTCTTCGGTGAGTTCGGCCCACTCCTGCCAGCTCATCGGCTCGGTCGCCCACTCCTCGAAATCGTCGTCGTCGTAGCCGGCCTCCCGCGCGTAGTCCTTTCGGTACTGCATCGTCGGAAAGTCCGGAAAGAGGGGGACACCGTAGAGGTCACCCGTCTCGGCATCGCGTACCGTGTCGGTGAACTCCTCGAAGTACTCCTCGTCGACCCGTGCGAGGTCGTCGTCGTCGAGTTCGTCCTCGAGGTTGGCGATGTACCCGCGCTGGATGAAGATGTTCGTCCAGCCGTTGT
>SLIS01000410.1 GCA_007135505.1 Halovivax sp. | reverse complement strand
CTGTTCGCCGCGGACGAACTGCCGACGCTCGCGTCGATCTTCGCCGCCGGTGCGTCCGGGCCGCTCGAGTCACAGGTGCCGCCGTGGACCGCGAGTGCGTGGCCGTCGCTGTACACGGGGATGAATCCCGGCAAGCACGGAGTGTACAGCTTCCTCTCGTTCGAGGGCTACGACTGGGACGTGGTCAACGCGACGGACGTCCGCGAGCGAACGCTCTGGGAGTTGCTGGATCGCCACGACAAGCGAAGCGTCGTGGTGAACGCGCCGGTCACCCACCCGCCGCGTCCGTTCGACGGTGCGCTGCTCCCCGGTTACACGGCCCCGGAGGATCCGGCGTGTCACCCCTCGGGGCTGCTGGACGACGTGCGGGCCGAGCTCGGCGACTACCGGGTCTACCCCGACGAGGATTCGGCCGAGGCCTATCGCGAGAGCGTCCGCTCGCGAGGGAGAGCGTTTCGATACCTGGTCGATCGGTTCGATCCCGACTTCGGCTTCCTGCAGTTTCAGGTGACCGACACGATCTTTCACCGCCGCCCCGAGGACGAGGAGACGATCCGGGCGATCTACCGCGAGGTGGACCGGCAGGTCGGGGACGTCCTGGCCGAGTGTGAGCCGGAGACGGTCCTCGTCGCGAGCGACCACGGGATCGGGCCGTACGACGGGCACGAGTTCCGCGTCAACTCGTTCCTGCGCGAGCTGGGGCTCCTCGAGACGGTACAGGGTGGTCGCGGCATGCCGACCTGGTCGCAAGCGCGCGATCGAGGGCTCGAAACCGGCAGGGACGCCGAAACGGGCGGCGCGGACGCCGAGACGACCGGCGGTGCACTGGAGCGATCGATGGCCGCACTGGCGTCGGTCGGCCTGACGAGCCAGCGCATCGGTGCGGCATTAGACCGCGTCGGACTCGCCGACGCGGTGGCCAGTCGCGTGCCGGACTCGATCGTCAGCGCCGGGACGGAACAGGTGGACTTCCCCAACTCGGCGGCCTACATGCGTTCGCGAATCGAACTCGGGATTCGGCTCAACCTGCAGGGGCGGGAACCCGACGGCGTCGTCCCCGCCTCGGCCTACGACGACGTGCGCCGCTCGCTGATGACCGAGCTCCGGGCGCTCACCACGCCCGGTGGCGATCCGGTGTTCGAGACCGTCGCCCCGCGCGAGGCGTACTTCCACGGGCCCGAGAGCCACCGCGCGGTCGACATCGTCACCGTTCCGGCCGACTACGAGCACTTCCTCTCCGCGACGCTGCGGAGCGATCGATTCGGCCCGCCGACCGAGCCGTGGAACCACAAGCCCGACGGCGTCGTCGCCGTGGCCGGCGAGACCGTCGACGTCCGGGCGGGCGTCGGTGCCGCCCACCTCTGTGACGTCGCGCCCACGGTGCTCGCCACGCTCGGGATCCCGGCCGACGAGCGGATGGACGGAACCGTCCTCCCCTGTGTCCACCCGATCGCCACCACCACCTATCCGCGATTCGAGAACGATCGTTCGACCGAGACGGCAGACGAGCGCGTCGAGGAGCGCCTCGCGGATCTCGGTTACATCGAGTAGTCGACTCGGCGTCGAGGCGTCGTGATCTCGGAACCCTCCAAACCGGCGGGTAGACACCCCGTACTCGCCGGTACGCGGGGCATGTCCATATGCCACACTTTGATGGGTTCGAACAGGTCGAACCCCATGACTATCGAGCGTTGCACGGACAGGTATCGATGGCAGATCGCGGTCGGCGTCGTCATCGTCGGTCTCGTCGTGGCGGGGAGCGCCCTCGTCGTCGGCGGGTCGATCGCCGGTGCCGCCGACGAACCGGCCGAAACCAGGCTCGGGGACGCCAGCATCCAGTTCGCGAGCAACCACACGTCGAGCGAGAACGTCTCCGAGGAGGCGGTCGAGCTGCCCGTCCCGGAACCCGGTGACCTGTACTACGAAGCCACCGATCCCGACGGGGAGTGGATCAGCTACATCAATCCCCGCGACGAGTATCGCGACCCCTATCTCGGCGATGGATCGGGAAAGATCTGCGTCACGCTGGTAAACGAAGCGGGTGAGCCGATCACCGGCGAGACCGTCCCCAACACGACCGTCACTATCCCGACCGGAGAGACGATCGACTGGCACTCCCAGGCCGATCCGTTCGTCGTCGAGTACCCCCTGACCGAGCACTACGACCGGCCGCTCGACGCCGACCAGTTCGGAACTACGGCCGACCTCCCGCAGGGCGACGGCTACCTCGACAGCCACTGCCTCGAGTGGCACGGGCCTCGCGAGAACGCGACCATCTCCTACGGCGAAGCCGAGATCGAAGGCGAGTACGCCGACCACATCGACCTCGTCGGGTACATCCAGCAGGCACACGAGGCGTGGGACACCGACGTCGATCCGATCGAGGAGGCCGTCCCCTACGAAGCGGCCGGCGGCTGGACGTACGAACCGAACGGCTCTCACGGACAGGCGGTAGTCGTCCTCCAGCTCGATCGGCCGGAATCGGATGGAGACAACGACTCGAACGGTGACTCGGG
>SLIS01000103.1 GCA_007135505.1 Halovivax sp. | reverse complement strand
GAGAAAGCCGGCGGCACGGTGCACATCGCCATCGGTGACGACGCCGGGATCGGCGGGGACGTCGAGGCACCGATCCACCTCGACGGGATCATCCGCGAGCCAACGGTGTACGCCGACGGCGTCGAAGTCGAGTTGCCGAGACAGGGCTGAACCGGGTACTCGTTCCGTGCGATCCTGAACACAAAACCTCTCTCGAGCGCCTCGAGCAGAAACCCGCCGCCGCTTCAATCGCCTTTTACGCCCGGAGCCTGTACATGGAGACCATGAGCGACACTCAGGATCGAATCCCCGCACCTTGCCCCTCGTGTTCGCCGGAACTCGAGACGGTTCACGAGGTGCTCTCCCCGGGTGGGGGGAGCCTCACCGTCCGGTGTGGCGACTGCGGACACGTTCACAAAGTACAGCCGGAACCCGAACGCGAGGTGACCCTCGACGTCGTCGTCTCCCAGGACGGGGAGTCGTTCACCGCGAACGTCACCACACCCGAGGACGAAACGGTCGAACTCGGTGACGAGTTCTTGCTCGAGACCGAGGAAGTGCTCGCGACGGTTCGGGTGACGAGCATCGAACTCGACGGGATGAAACGCGTCGGTGCAGCGCCAGCGACGGAGATCGAGACCGTCTGGACGCGCGAGGTCGATAACGTCTCGGTCAACGTCACGATCCACCCCAAAGACGGGCGGAAAGACGACAGCCGAAGCATTGCCGTTCACGTCCCCGGCGACTACGAGTTTACGGTTGGAGCGTCCGACTCCTTCGGAGACGACGAGTTCGAAATCGACGCCTTCGTCGTCCGTGGCGATGCAGCGGGCTACGATCGCGATCGGTACGAGATGCCCGGCGACAGTGTCCCTGCGAAGGACGTCAAACGGGTCTACGCCTACGACGAGACGAGCAGCGCCTGGTCTGCGTGGTAAGATGCGCGGGGCCGACGGCACCGGTAACGATCGACGTGATGACCGCGAACGGATGGTCGACATCGTCGCCAGCCGAACCGGCATCGAGGACGACCGCGTGCTCGACGCGCTCGAGGCCGTGCCACGTCACGCGTTCGTTCCTCCCGGCCGTCGTGCTAACGCGTACGACGACCGCCCGCTACCGATCGGCGACGGACAGACGATCAGTGCCCCGCACATGGTCGCCATCATGGTCGACCGTCTCGAGCTCGAGCCCGAGGATCGGGTTCTCGAGATCGGTACCGGCTGTGGATACCACGCAGCGGTTACCGCCGAATACCTCGACTCTGGGATCGTGTACAGCGTCGAGTACAGCGACGACCTGGCCGACCAGGCCCGATCGACCCTCGAGCGCCTCGGCTACGACGACGTCGAGGTTCGGGCGGGAGACGGTCGGAACGGGTGGCCGGAACACGAACCCTACGACGCGGCGTACCTGACCTGTGCTGCGCCGACGTTCCCCGACGCCGTCGTCGACCAGGTTCGACCTGATGGACGACTCCTCGGCCCACTCGGCACTGGCCGGCAGACGCTCGTGTTCGCCCGAAAACGAGATGACGGGTCGCTCGAGAGACAGGAGGGGAGCGCCGTCAGGTTCGTTCCGATGCGCGGCTGATGATCGTCACAGGTGCTCGAGACGTCACAGAGACTGACTCTCGATAACACGATCACCGCGGGCGACCGGCGCCGGTTTCTCCGGCGGATTTCGAAAGAGCAGATCGAGGATGAGGACGATTGCCACCAGGCTCCCCGTCAGCAGTCCCTGTGAAAACGCCACAACTGGATGGAGACTTGTTAGTATACCGACGCCAATTGACACAGGAATCGCGATGAGGAGTTTGTCGTAGTACTCCATATCCCCCGCCTCTAGTGTCGAATTTGCTCCACCGCTTCCTAATACAGCACCACGACTCTCGGACAGTGGGAAACATTAGCATACAATGACTGTCAATGGGAGTGGACGATCGACGAGCTGAAGCCATGCTGGCCAGCACACCCTCGTGCAACGAACGCCGCTGATCGACGTTTCGCACGCCGGTTGAGTTTGACTGTCTACTCGACATCGTCATCCGGGAGTACCGCGACGAACAGGTGGCTTTTCGATCCCGGAACACCCACCAGTACACACTGCCGTCATGTCCACCACTCCATCACTCGAGGTACTGCTCCTGTTGCGTGCCGCCCGCGAAACGGGTGCCCTCGAGGCGCTGATGACTACCGCGGATACGCCCGAAGCACTCGCCGCCGAGACGGATCTGACGCCCCGCGCAGCGACGACACTCGTCTCCGCACTCGAAACCGAGGGGTTTCTCGTGCGGGTCGACGGCACGTACGAACCGACGAACCGATCACTCGGCTTTCTGGCCAAGACGGACGTGCGATCGATCGGATCCCTGCCGAGCACGCTCGATCGACTCGAGCGCGGTCTGGAACTCGCGTCGACAATGCGGGGGAACGACCCCAACACGATGACAGACGTCGAACGGCGAAACCGACTCGGGGCACTGGCGGCTGTCGACGAGTCGACTGTTCGAACGGTCGTCACCGAACTGGTTCACGTT
>SLIS01000172.1 GCA_007135505.1 Halovivax sp. | reverse complement strand
TTCGGTCTTTCGATCGATGATCGACGGGGGTGGAGTCACGGCGCACGTACGACGACCAGCAAAAAAGCGATTCGGGGTCGACCGATCGGTTGGTATGTCACACAGTATCTATCACCACCCGATGTCCGATTGATATAAACGCTTCCGGAGGCTGAAAGTAATATATGAAGCGAAGAACGGCCCTCGGGAACGGGGCTGCCCTCCTCGGAACAGTCCTCGCCGGCTGTGCCACCAGAGCCGAACCGTCGGCCGACGACGCGCCAGCTGACGGCGGGTACGACATGCTGTACACCGTCCTCGACGTCGAACCATCGTTCGAACTCCTCGAGTACGGCGAACGGTTCGAAGAACGCAACGAGATTTACGATCGGCTGTTCGTCCACGGACGGCTCCACAATACCGGCTCGTCCCGTCGAGGGGCGATGGTAACCGTCCGCGCGTTCGTCGAGGACGGAGATCGGGCGTTCTCGACCAGTCAGTGGCATCGAGCGCTCGAACCGGACCACGCCTGCAGCTTCGATATTCGCGTGTACGCGGACCCGACCGACGTCGTCTCCTACGAACTCAGGGTCGAGGCCACCGACCGGGACGAGCGGCCGTCACCGGCGAGCAACTGCGTGCGAGTAGACGAACGACTTCAGTAGCTTGGCGGCCAGCGAAGCCGCCTGACCGTGGTCCCGGTCGTTTACCTCGACGACGTCGAAGCCGAACGCGTTCGGAGCGACGGCGCGGACCACGTCGCGCATTTCTCTGGGTTCGAGGCCGAACGGCTCCATCGTTCCCGTTCCGGGAGCGTACGCCGGATCCGCGCCGTCGATGTCGACGCTCAGGTAGGCGTCCCGCCCGTCGAGCAGTGCGTCGACGTCGGTCTCGGTCAGCCAGTCGCCCACCGCCTCCGGCGGGACGACGGTGACGTCGTCGGCCTCGGCTCGCTCCCACTCCGCTTCGCTCCCGGTCCGGGCGCCAAGGACGATCGCCTCGTCGACGGTTGCTTTCTCGTCTTCGAGGATCCGTCGGGTCACGCACGCGTGATTGAGCCGGTTACCGTCGTACGCGTCGCGAAGGTCGAGGTGCGCGTCGAGACAGACGAAGACGTCGGGCTCGACGGCTCTCACGCCGGCGAGCGAGACCGTGTGCTCGCCACCGATCGTGATCGGGACCGCCGCGTCCCAGGTCACGTCCCGGAGCGTTCCCTCGAGGTACTCGAGGTACTCGGTGACGTCGTCCCAGGCGTGAACGTCGCCCTCGTCGGCGACGGCGATGTCGGCGAAGTGCTGGTCCGTCCGGTGGTCGTAGTCGTCGAATGTCTCCGCAAAATGGCGCACGCGCCGGGGCCCGAAGCGAGCGCCCGGCTGAAAGGTCGTCGACGCGTCCAGGGGCGCGCCGACGATCACGAAGTCCGCGGTGTCGCGTTCGGCGGTCGCCCCGGGAAACATCAGACGATCTTGCGCTTGCCTTCCATCTCGAGGAACTCGATCTCGTCGTCGGGCGTCGGGTCGACGTCCTCGGGAATGCGCATCGTGAACGTCTCGTAGCTCTCTAGATCCATCACCTGCATGTCGTCGCCCTCGACGGAGACGATCTGACCCTGCTTTCGCTCGACGATCGGAACCCAGATCTTCGCGTCGACGGGCTGAGAGAGCGAACGCTTCTTGCCGTCGAAGACGCCCTTGGCCTCGATTCGGGCCTTCGCACTGCCGTGTTTGCCCGGCTTCGCGGTGGAGTAGGCGTTGATCTTGCACGCTGCGTCGTCGATCATGACGTATCCGCCTTCCTGGAGGTCGCGAACTTCCTGCTGCTGTTTCGCCATACCCGCTCGTACCCAACCGAGTGCCATAAACGGTTTGAATCCGAGCGAGGCCCTGAGCGCGGTCTCCGGGATCGGAATTACGTCGATTGCGGCGTGACGACGGCCAGTTCGGCCGCGGTCGAGGGACGAAACCGTTTTCGCCGTGGTGTCCAATGGCAGCACAATGATCGAGGCGGCGCTGTTCGTCGGAGCGTTCGTACTCGCCGCGGTCGCGTCGGTCTGGCTCGCGGTCGTCCTGCGACGGAACCGTCGGGCGCGGAGTGCAACTATCGAGCGACTGAACGAACGGCTCGCCGAAACCCACGACACGCGGTCGAGTCACCTCGAGCGCCCACCGTCCGTCGTACGACTGGTTAGACTGAACGAGCCGCCGGCGACGGGCGAGAACCGGGGACAGACAGAACGCGCCGCCGAGAAAGCGACAGTAGCCGACGAACCCACTGGCCGAGAAGCTACCTCGGTGGTTCCGGTAATCCAGGTCGAACTCGGTTCGACGGAGCCGCCCGGAACGGAACTGGCGTTCGACTTCGTCGCGAGCGTCCTGGAGGCCGTGCACCCGGAGCTGGCCGGAGCGGTTCCGGTTCGACACTACGACGTCCAGTTTCGATTCGGACCGGACGGACTCCTCGTCTCGCGGAACTGCTTCCGCGTCGCCGTCACGCCGGCACTCGCCGATCGACTCCTGACCGAGGAGACCTACCGAACACACGACCTCCGGCGTGACGTGAAAGCGGCCGACGACGGTGACGAGGAGACGGCGCCCGTCCTGTGGGGCGAGTGCCGATCGTACTGACGGCTGCTGCCTCGTTCGCTCGGCACCGAGACCCCGCATTCGGACGGAATCGACGCGCGCCCCGGCCGAGATCGTGGGTACCGATTGTACGTACTACTGGCCGGGCTAACGGGACAACTATATCGGACCCGGCCGAACTGTCGAACAGGTATGAGGACCGATTCGACAGGCATCGTCGGGGTCGCGGATACCCTGTCGACGATCATGTACGCGCTCGCCGGCTGGATACTGATCGCCGTGGGCGTGGTCGGTGGCGCGAGAAGCCTCTCCGCACTGACGGGCGGCGAGCCGCTCGCGCTGATCGGCCTCGGCCTCGCGTTCGTGGTGATCTCACTCGGCGTCGTCGTCAACCCCGACCTCCGTCGGCGGATCGATCGTCGTCACGGCATCTACCGGTTCGGCGCGGTCCGCTCGGTCGATCAGCGCGTATTCCGGCCGGAAGAAGGAACGGTTGAACGCTGTGTGGAGTGTGACGACCCGACCGACCATGGGCTCGTCCGTCGCTACCGCGGGGAGTACGCTGTCGCTGGCCTGCCCGTCTACACCCGGTCGATTGGCTACAATCACTACTGTCCCGATTGCGCGGGCACTGATGCCCTGGGTACCGGGGTTCCCGACGAGGTGACCGTCACCCGCCGATCGCCCGTCACGGCCCCGCCGAGCGACGACCGCTCGTCGGACCAGACTGTCCGTGAGACGGACGAAGAAACGCCGCCCGAGGCGTCTGCGGCCGACGAGACCGAGGAGTACAGTCTCGATCGATCGTGACAGACACCACCGAACCAACGGAAGGTAGCCAATCTCCGATTCGGGCTCACAAAACGCGCCCGACCCGTCGTAAACCCTCTCGCAGGTCGTCCGTCGGGAGTCCGAAGCCGATCCGGAAGTACGATGGAAAGTCGAAGTACTCGCCGGGGGCGAGGACGACGCGCTCTTCTTCGACGACCGTTCGGCAGAAGTCCGTGCCGTCCTCGAACCCGTCCGGAACCGTCACGAAGCCGTTGACGCCGACCGGGTCGTACCACTCGAGACCGCGTTCGTCGAGGAAGGTCCGGACGATGTCGCGGTGTTTGGCCGCGAGTTCGCGGTTCTCCCGAAGAATTTCGTCCTCCTGGTCACCGAGGGCCTGTCTGGCGACGTGCTGGCCGAAGATGCTCGGCGAGATGGTGGTGTAGTCCTTCCAGCGGACGGCCGCCCGGACAACGGCCTCGGGCCCGGTGAGCCAGCCAAAGCGCGTCCCCGCCAGACCGTAGGCTTTCGTCAGACTCGTCGTCGAGATGCCGTGTTCGTATCGGGCCGCGACCGGAGCCAGCGGCTCCTCGGCGAGCAACCGGTAGACCTCGTCACAGAGCAGGTAGGCGTCGTGATCGGCGGCGATCTCGGCGACGCTATCGACGACCGACTGCGGGTGGTATCGACCCGTGGTGTTGTTCGGATTGGCAAGTACGACGACGGCCGTCTCGTCGGTGACGGCGTCCGCGACGGCGGCCGGATCGAGCTCCCAGGTCGGCGGTTCCAGCGCGACGCGCGTGACGCTCCCGACGGTCTCGGGGACGGCGTGTAGCGCCTGGTAGGTCGGCGTGACGACCACGGCGTGGGTCCCACCGCCGGGCCCCTCGTCGTCCAGCAGGGCCAGAAACGCGAGGAAGTTCGCCTCCTGCGTGCCGCAGGTGAAGCAGATCTCGTCCGCGGATCGGTCGTATCGCGCGGCGACCTCGGCCCGAAAGGCGGGGTCGCCGTCGGTCGGGATTACGTACCCGAGTTCGCCGGGATCCGTATCGAACCGATCGCTCGAGAGACTCCGAACCCCGCTCTCGGCGAGCATGATGTCGGCGTCGTGCTCGTAGCGATCGAACCACCGTTCCAGACCGAAGGGAGCGATTTGCATGGGCGTACGTACGGCCGCCGGGAAGCAAGTACGTACTGCCACCGGCAGCGGGGTACCGATCACGTCGCCCAGCGGACTCCCGCGCCGGCCGCGGGTGGCCACCGGTGATCCGCGATCGAAGCTCGTTCGGCCGCTGGGACGGCCATCGTGACCGTCGTTCGCGGGGTTACGGCTCGGATCGGTCGCGATCTTCCCGCTGGCGTTGACGGAGTCGCTGGCGGGTGAACTGCGGTTTCGCCCGAATTCCCCGACGTTCCCGAAACGAGCGATAGAGCTGGATCGTGGCGACGAGGACGATCGCTCCGGCGACGAGAGCCACCAGCGGTGCCTCGAGCGCGTATCCGAGTCCGGCCGTGACGATCCCCGCCGCGAGGACGAGGCCGTAGATGATCCGTCTCGCCAGCCGATCGAAGTGTGCATCGGGATCTTCGAGTCCCGCCCGGACGTAGAGGTTCTCCCGCTCGAGTCGATCGAGTGCCGCCTCGGCTTTCGGCGGAATCCGAACCGCCGAGACCGTCGACGCGCGGAGTTGCTCGCCCGCGTCCTCGAGGTAGGCCCGGGTGGTCTCTTCGCGATAGCCCTGCTCGGTCAGGTAGGCCGTCGACGTTTCGATGAAATCGAAATCCGGATCCAGCGTGACACAGACCCCCTCGACTACAGTGGCGACGCGCAGGATCAGCGCGAGTTCGCGCGGGAGCCGGAACGGGAACTCGTAGATCGAGTCTTCGACGCGCTCGACGATTCCCTGGACGCGTCGTTGCTCGATGTCCTCGCCGCGAGCGTCCTGAATGGCGAGTTCGAGCACCTCGGACATGACCGCACGATCGGCGGCCGGGCTGAGCGTCCCTGCCTCGACGAGCACGTCGAGCACGGCGTCGGTGTCACGCCTGGCGATGGCGACGTAGAAGTCGACGATCTTCTCCTGGATGAACGCGTCGACGCGACCGGACATGCCGAAGTCGTAGAAGACGATCCGACCGTCGTCGGTCACGGCGAGGTTGCCCGGATGCGGATCCGCGTGGAAGACCCCGTCGTCGATGATCATCTGCATGTACGCCCGCTGGAGTCGGTCGGCGAGCGCCTCGCGGTCGATTCCCCGTGCGTCGAGCGTGTCGACGTCGGTGATCTTCGTCCCCTCGACGTACTCCATCGTGAGCACGGTGGCACCGGAGTGACTCTCGATCACGTCCGGGTGGACGTACTGTCGATCGTCGGCGAAATTGCCCGCTATCTCCTCGAGCATCGCCGCCTCGCGTTCGTAGTCCATCTCCTGGCGGATCGTCCGGGCGAACTCCTCCGAGAGCGTTTCGAGCGAGAAGGCACGCGATTCGTCGACGAAGCGCTGGAGGACGGGAACTGACCAGTGAATCACCCGGAGGTCGGCCTCGACGAGTGATTCGACCCCCGGTCGACGAACCTTGACGGCGACGTCCTGGCCGCCGACGCGGGCTCGATAGACCTGGCCCAGGCTCGCGCCGCTGATCGGGTCCCGATCGAAGTCAGCGAAGTGCTCGTCGACGGGACCGAGTTCGGCCTCGATAACCGTCCTGGCATCCGCCCACTCGGCCGGTGGAACGTCGTCCTGGAGCGCGGAGAGGACCTCCAGGTAGACCGGCGGCAGGACGTCCGGTCGGCTCGAGAGGAGCTGACCGAGTTTGACGAACGTCGGACCGAGGTCGAAGAGAATCGACAGTAGTCGTTCGGCCCGTGCTCGATGAGCGTCCCGGGAGACGTCTCGCGGACGGCCGAACAGAACGAACCGCCGCCGGTCACGGGCGTAGGCCCAGAACAACGGGAGAAATCGCCACGTGACGAGCAGGAAACGACGATACGTTCGAAGTCGGCCCAGAGTGGTCACCCCGATTACTCGGCGTCGTCGACGACGTCGATGGACGTCGGCCCGTTCTTCGGGATCGTCACCTCGAGCACGCCGCGATCGATCGTCGTCTCGATGACCGGTTCGGAGCGGTCCGCCGGGAGCGTGAGCCGAATCTCTCGGCCGTCGGGCCGATTCTCCTCGACGTACTCGTAGTCGTCGGGGTGGGTGTGTTCGCGGGTCGCATCGATCACGAGGGTTCCGTCGTCGACCGTCACGTCGAGCGTCGTCGGGGAGACGCCGGGGAGATCCAGGACGAGCAGGTACTCGTCATCGCCTTCGAGCAGGTCGTAAAAGACGTCGCTGGGGAGCGTCCGCACGGCATCGCGAAGGGCAGGCATTAGTTGCTCTTCGGACCCCGGGACGAAAAAGGCCGCGATCATGGCGGTGGCCCGAACCGACGCGCGGTCGACTCCACGCGACGATCGGCCGGTGACAGCCACCCGATCGAATACCCGACTCTGTCAGGCCGGGAGTCATCGAGGCTACCGGGAAGACGAGCCAAAAGACGCCGGCGTGGACGCCGAGTCGTCGGTCGCTTCGATTCGAACCGGCGAACCGATGCGTGTGACGAACGGAAGCGTGAACGGTCGGTACCGAATGCGGCGTCACCGTCCGTACACTTTTTGCCCAGGCCGGTTCGACTGCAGGTATGGACGGACCGGACCGCGAGCGACGGACGGCCGGATTCAGAGCGCGTACCCCGGTCGAAACGGCCCGCGAGACCCTGCGCGAGGCCGTCGGGGTGAGCGCCGACGGGGAACCGGTGACCGGGCGGGAACGGATCGCGCTCACGGACGGTGACGACCGGGTGCTCGCAGAGACGGTGACGGCGGAACGATCGGTCCCGCACTACGAACGGGCGGCGATGGACGGCTACGCCGTGCAGGCGAGTGACACGCACGGCGCGTCGGGCCACTCGCCGGCGATCCTCGCTATCGACTCGACGACGCCAATCGACGCACCGACGGCGGACAATGACGATGCAGCCGGACCCCCGGCAGGGCCGGACGAGGCGCCGTCGACCAACGGCGAGGGAGACGCCGAGTCGGGTTCGAACCGGGCGACGCGAGTCGAGCCGGGCGCGGCCGTTCGCGTGCACACGGGGAGCGCACTGCCGGACGGGGCCGACGCCGTCGTGATGATCGAAGACGTCACGGAACTCCCCGACGTCGGCGAACTCGAGGTCGACGACGCCGTCGCCGTCGGGGAGAACGTCGCGCCGGTCGGCGAGGACGTCGAGGCGGGTACCACGCTCTACGAGCCGGGCCACCGGCTTCGCCCCTCGGATCTCGGATTATTGCGGTCGGCGGGTATCGAGCAGGTGACCGTGGCGCGACGGCCGAGCGTGGCGGTGTTGCCGACGGGCGAGGAGCTGGTCACCCCCGACGAGGAGCCTGCCCCGGGACAGGTCGTCGAGACGAACGGGCTCACGGTCGCCTCGCTGGTCGAGCGCTGGGGCGGACTGGACGACTACCGGGCGCCCGTCACCGACGACGAGTCCCGCCTCCGGGCGGCGATCGAGGGCGCGCTGGATCACGACGTCGTCGTCACGACCGGCGGCTCCTCGGTCGGCGAGCGCGACCTCCTGCCCGAGGTCGTCGCCGACCTGGGCGAGGTACTGGTCCACGGCGTCGCCCTGAAGCCGGGACACCCGGTCTGTCTCGGAATTATCGAGGAGACGCCGGTGCTCGCCCTTCCCGGCTACCCCGTCGCGTGTCTCGTCAACGCCGTTCAGTTCCTCCGACCCACGCTGTCGTGGCTGGTCGGCGAACCGGTCTCCGATCACCCGACGGTCGCGGCGACGCTCGACCGAAAGATCCCCAGCGAACCGGGCACGAAGACGTTCGCCAGGGTCACCGTCGAACCCGCGACGACCGGGGAGCACGCGACCGAGGACGCCGAGCGGGGAGATTCGGCCCCGGCCTATCGCGCCGTGCCGACCAGAGCAAGCGGCTCGGGCGTCCTCTCGAGCGTCGCCCTGGCCGACGGCTGGGTGATCGTCGACGAACCACGAGAGGGAATTCCGGCCGGCGAACGCGTCGCGGTCGAATTCTGGGAGGGCGTCCGTGCGGGGCGACAGCAGGGCGGGGATTGAGCCGGACGAGACGAAGGTTCGGCGGCCGCTGCCGTCGGTACGTAGGGCTACCGATCGGCGGAAATCGGCACGGGGACCCTCGGTGGACGGAAATCGGTACGCGAGATCGCGGGACACGGCTGGCGGGCTCCGCTGGGTCGAACGGTCTCGAAGTCGGGAGTAATTATACGGCCGCCGCCCATTCGTCCGGTATGGACCACAAGGAGTTTCGCGACCTGACCTCGCCGGAGGCGGCCCGCGAGGCGATACGATCGCTGTCGCTGTCGGGCGGACCCGAACGCGTTCCACTCGACGAGGCGACCGGCCGCGTCCTGGCAGAGCGAATCGATGCCGAACTCGACGTGCCCGGATTCGACCGCTCGAGCCTGGACGGGTACGCGCTCCGGGCAGCCGACACGGTCGGCGCGGACGAGGCCGATCCGGCGGAGCTCTCGCTCGTCGGAACGGTTCACGCCGGATCGGAGCCCGACGTCGCGGTCGAGGCGGGCGAAGCCGTCGAGATATCGACGGGCGCCGTACTCCCCGACGGGGCCGACGCCATGGTCCCGGTCGAGCGGACGGATCGACCGCCCTCGCCCGACGCTAGCGACGACTCCGAGCGGACGGGAGAGACGGTTCTCGTCCGCACTAGCGTCGCCCCCGGCGACAACGTCATGTTCGCCGGCGCCGACGTCGCGGCCGGCGAACGGGCGATCGGCCCGGGTACCGAACTCGCCCCGCGTGATATCGGACTCCTCTCCGCTCTCGGGGTCGAGACCGTCCCGGTTCGGGCACCGCCACGGGTCGGCATCGTCTCCACCGGCGACGAGCTGGTCCCGCCCGGCGAGGAGCTTCACAGCGAGCGGGGAGAGATCTACGACGTGAACAGCTACGCGATCGCGGCGGCCGTCGAGGACGCCGGCGGGGAGGCGGTCCGGTATCCGCACGTCGGCGACGACTGGGAGGCGATGGAGCGCGTCCTCAGAGAGGCCGCGACTGAGTGCGATCTGGTCCTGTCGTCTGGGTCGACCAGCGCCAGCGCGGTGGACGTCGTCTACCGCGTGATCGAGGAACTTGGTGAACTCGTCCTCCACGGCGTGAGCGTCAAGCCCGGCAAGCCGATGCTCGTCGGCCGGCTGGACGAGGCCGCCTACGTGGGGTTGCCGGGCTACCCCGTCTCGGCGATGATGGTCTTTCGCAGCTTCGTCGCCCCATCGATCCGCGACGCTGCGGGCCGGCCGGCGGCGACGACCCCGTCGGTCACCGGTCGTATGGCCGTCGAGGAGCGCTACGCCGAGGGGCGCCACCGCCTCATGCCCGTCGGGCTCGTCGAGCCGGGTCCCGGGGAATCGGTCGCGGGATCGACCGACCTCGACGAGGACGCGACGACGCCGCTCGTCTACCCGGTCGACAAGGGCAGCGGCGCGACGACGAGTCTCGCGAGGGCCGACGGCATCGTCGAGGTACCGGCCGACACCGACTACCTGGCCGCGGACGAGCGCGTGACGGTCTCGCTGTTCTCCTCGTCGGTCGAACCGCCCGCGCTCCTCGGCGTCGGCGAGGACGATCCGACCATCAGTCGTGCGCTCGACGCACTCGAGAATCCCCGGTACCTCGCGGGGGGATCCCGACCGGCACTCCGGCGGTTGCGGACGGGCGTCCCCGACGTCGCCGTCGTGGCCGGCCCGCTGGA
>SLIS01000249.1 GCA_007135505.1 Halovivax sp. | reverse complement strand
GGCGCGGGCGGCCGACTCGTACCTCGACCACGAGGCCGTCATCGAGGCCGCCAGGAAGGCCGACGCCGACGCCATCCACCCGGGTTACGGCTTCCTCGCGGAGAACGCCGAGTTCGCCGCGAAGGTAGAGGATGCCGATGGGATTACCTGGATTGGCCCGTCCAGCGACGCGATGGAAGCGCTGGGGGAGAAGACCAAGGCGCGGACGATCATGCGCGACGCCGACGTGCCCATCGTCCCCGGCACGACCGATCCGGTGGAGGACGCCGCGGAAGTCGAGGCCTTCGGCGAGGAACACGGATTCCCGGTCGCGATCAAAGCCGAGGGCGGTGGCGGCGGTCGCGGGATGAAAGTCGTCGAGGGCGCGAGCGAGGCCGCAGACCAGCTCGAAAGTGCGAAGCGCGAGGGCGAGGCGTACTTCGACAACGACTCGGTCTACCTCGAACGCTACCTCGAGAATCCGCGCCACATCGAGGTCCAGATCGTCGCCGACCACCACGGTAACGTCCGCCACCTCGGCGAACGCGACTGCTCGCTTCAGCGACGCCACCAGAAGGTCGTCGAAGAAGGTCCCTCGCCGGCTCTCTCCGACGAACTTCGCGAGGAAATCGGCGAAGCGGCTCGGCGCGGCGTCTCGGCGGCCGACTACACGAACGCCGGCACCGTCGAGTTCCTCGTCGAGGAGGACCTCGACCGCGACGGCCTCCTGGGTCCCGAGGCCAACTTCTACTTCCTCGAGGTCAACACCCGGATCCAGGTCGAACACTGCGTCACCGAGGAGATCACCGGCATCGACATCCTGAAGTGGCAGCTACGGATCGCCGCTGGCGAGGAACTCGCGTTCGAACAGGACGACGTCGAGATCGACGGTCACGCGATCGAGTTCCGCATCAACGCCGAGAACGCGGCGAAGGAATTCCAGCCGGCCTCGGGCGGCACTCTCACGACCTACGACCCGCCGGGTGGCATCGGCGTCCGCGTCGACGACGCACTGGCCCAGGGCGACGACCTGGTCACCGATTACGACTCCATGATCGCGAAGCTCATCGTCTGGGGCGACGATCGTGAGGAGTGTCTCGCCCGGTCACAGCGCGCGCTGGCCGAGTACGACATCGAGGGCGTGACGACGATCGTTCCGTTCCACCGGTTGATGTGCACCGACGACCGCTTCGTCGAGGGAACCCACACCACGAAGTACCTCGACGAGGAGCTCGACCCCGAACGACTCGAGGACGCCCAGGAGCGCTGGGGGCCGGACGAGCCGAGCGCCCCGGCCGAAGACGTCGAGGTCGTCGAGCGAGAGTTCACCGTCGAGGTCAACGGCAAGCGATTCGAGGTTGACCTCGAAGAACGCGGAGCCTCCCCGCTTACGAACGGCGGCAAGGGCTCGTCACGGCCACAGCAGGCTCAGTCGGGAGGCGGTGACGGAGATGCCACCGAGGCGACCGTCGCCGGTGACGGCGAATCGGTCTCGGCCGAGATGCAGGGGACCGTCCTCTCCGTCGAGGTCGAGGAAGGTGACGAGGTCGCCGCCGGCGACGTCGTCGTCGTGCTCGAGGCCATGAAGATGGAAAACGACGTCGTCGCTTCCCGGGGCGGGACCGTGAGCCAGGTCCCGATCGACGAGGGCGACAGCGTCGACATGGGCGACATGCTGGTCGTGCTGGAATAGCGCGGGGCGTGTAGGAAACGGCCTGTTTGCTTCGGTATTGGATCTACTATCTCGTTCGTACAACGACAGAACGGCTCCACCGACGCTAGTCGATCGTTCGAGCGGCGTCGTTCTGCGCGACGACACGACTATTAAAACGGCGGTGGAAGCGAGGCTGTATGAAGAACGTCGACGACCTCATCGAAAGCGCAGCCGAACTCTCGACCCGCGGGCTCTCGAAGGGCGAGATCGCGGACGAGTTGAACGTCTCCCGGGAGACGGCGAGCTGGCTCGTCGAACGGAACGAGTCTGTCGCGGAACCGGCCGATCGTGCGCCACCGGACTCGGACTCTCGGGACATCCACGTCGACTGGTCGGCCATCGGCCGGGACTCGAAGCGGATGGCCGCGGTCGCCTCCGCGATGGCCGACCTCCTCGCGAAACACGGTGAGACCGTCGACCTCACCGTCGGCATCGAGAAGGCGGGTGGCCCAATCGCGACCCTCGTCGCCCGGGAACTCGAGACGGACCTCGCGACGTACACGCCCGCGAAGCACCAGTGGGAAGAAGGCGACATCGAGGACCTTGGCGGCACGTTCAGTCGAAACTTCGCCGGTATCCGCGATCGGGAGTGTTACATCGTCGACGACACCATCACCAGCGGGACGACGATGAGCGAGACGATCGAGGCCATCCGGGACGAGGGCGGCGACCCACTCGCCTGCGTCGTTCTCGCCGACAAGGTCGGCGTCGACGAACTCGACGGAGTCCCGGTCTACTCGCTGGTGCAGGTCATCACCGTCGATCGGCAGGACTAGCGAGCGCAACGAACCTGTCGAGCGATCGGTAGTCGTCCTCGACCGGCATCGGTAGTC
>SLIS01000360.1 GCA_007135505.1 Halovivax sp. | reverse complement strand
CGAACCCGAGGGCTCGCTCTACGGTGAGTTCCTCGAGAAGACCCGCGAGGAAGGCGAGTACAAGATCGAAGGGATCGGTACCCACAACACCGAAACCAACGAACTGTTCGAACCCGATCTCGTCGACGACGTCTACGCGGTGGCCGACGAACGGGCCCACGAGGAACTCACCAGGCTGGCGGCGCAGGAGGGACACCTGGTGGCCTCGAGTGCGGCCGCCGCCAGCGTCGCCGCCAAAACCATCGCCCGCGACATCGCCGACGGCGAACTCGAGACGCCCTTCGACACCGTCGTGACGGTGTTCCCCGACTCGAGCGAGCGATACCTCTCGAAAGGGATCTATCGCTCGTTCAAGGAGTGGGAGAACTGACGGGACGAACTCAGGGTCTCCGCCACCCAATCCAGGCCCGGAGGACCGCGTGCTGACGTCTTACGAAAGGCCTGCAGTTCGAATGTGTTGGCCCTCTTCCTCGCTTTCGTCGACCTGTATGACGCCGTCGAAGAGCTGTTTGAGCGTATTCATCGTCTGATCGTCGTGCGCCGTCGAGTCGATCACGTACAGACCGAGGCCGTCGGCACTCTGTATCCGGCCCGTGAACACGTGGAGAAACCGAAACACCGTCTGCAGGTCCGAATACATCAACAGGGTCGAGACCGAGTGTAATAGGACCCGGTTTTCACTCAGTCCGCGTACCTCGTAGAAATCCTGAAGGAACTCGGAGAGTTTGATCCCGATACCGGTCATGTCGACGGGAGAAGAGGCGTATTTGATCCGCGGGTCGTTGTCAGCACCACCGATGCCGCGCTGTTTGGTCACGCAATCAACGACGCCTACCTGCGGTAGATCGCCAGTCGTTCAGTCGGACAGGTGCGAGATGACTTTATCTGCGCTGTCTTTGGTCGTGACGACAATCGTCCCCTCTCCACCGGCGACACCGTTCGCCAGAACGTCGTATGCGAGGTTGCGCTTGCCCGTCATCGGCGGGCCAGCAATCAACACGTTGGTCCCCGGGGCAATCGGTTCCGCCGGGAGACCATCTCCGAGCTCGTACATACCAGGTGATCACATCCCACTGGAGCCCATTTCCGTGCTGCCACACGACTCCGTCGGCGTATGCTAAGTAGATGCAACAAGCGGGATATAGTACTTTTGATTATTCCCGTTAGGTCGTCGTCGACGTCTTACCGACCGTGTGATCGGTCCGCCGGTCGCGAGAACACCCGACACAACGCCGACCGGGAACTTCAGCCGAGGACCGTCGCCGCACGCCCCACGATGAACGCCAGCGCCGCGAGGAACATGCCGTACTTCAGGTACGTCTGCCCGGCGGTCGGGTCCGAAAAGCTCTCGTAGGCCCCATACAGCATGATGGCGACGGCCGGAAGGACAACGAGGAGATACGCCAGCCCGAAGTACGCGAAGAGATACGGCAGCGGACTCGCCAACGCGGCACCCACGAGCAATGCTGCTGCGACCACCAGAGCTCGGTGCGCGCCGATCGCGATCGGGAGGGTGTTCAACCCCTCCTCCCGATCCCCCTCGAGATCCTCGACGTCCTTGATAATCTCTCGGGTGAGCGTGGCGACAGCTGCTAGCACGAAGAGGACGACGACTGACGCGATATCGCCGACGGCGGCCGCACCGAACAGGAACGTGCTCCCGACGAGATACGCAACCAGCGCGTTACCCAGACCAGGCAGGCCTTTGAAGTACTCCGTGTAGGTGATGAGCGCGATCAGATTGATCGCAGCGATGGCGATCGCCACGACCGGTAAGAGGAGGGCGAGTGCGACTGCCGCCAGAAATAGGCCGACACTGAACACGAGCGCCCCACGCGGGCTCACTGCCTCACGCGGAATCGGTCGGTCGGGCTGGTTGATCCGGTCGATTTCCCGGTCGAAGTAGTCGTTGATCGCGTTGCCGGCGCCGACCGCGAGCGCCGTCGCTCCGACGGCTGCGGTTACCTCGACCGAGAGGACCTGACTTCCGCCGGCGACAAACGCCCCGATAAACGTCAACACGGCTGCCGCCACCGCGTTGACCGGCCGCGTCAACTCGAGGAGCCCACGTACCGTCTCACCCGTCGACATGCTCGGGAGTGATCAGTGAACCGGTATAAACGAACCGATGTCGGGGCCGGCAGTCGGTTCGGTGGGGTCGCGACGAACCTCGACCGGAGATGTTGGATTCAGCCGCGACCGGCGTGGCTTGCGTCCTACGCGCGGTGTGTTAACCGAAGCGGCTGCGACGACGAGGACAGGCCGTGAACGGCGATCCTCGAGCGCGGCTTCTCTCTAGCCGTCTAGTTCGCTATCCGTATGCAACCCCAAAACCCCCAGCCGCCACCTAACCGTAACCGCGACCGCGATCTATCGCATCTCCTCGAGATCACACAGTACATCACGGTCGACGGTGATCCAGTGGGTCAAACAGTCGTCCCCACTGACGTCCGCCGGAACTGCCGTCCAGGTATTCTCCCCGTCTGAGAGCAGCTCGAGCACGTCCGCCGATGGCCGGTCTTCGGG
>SLIS01000271.1 GCA_007135505.1 Halovivax sp. | reverse complement strand
CATATGTCCCGCGGCGCGGAACTCGCCGATACGCTCGAGGAGTGTGGATCGCTCGCGATCGTCTGTCACGACAACCCCGATCCGGATACGCTCGCGAGTGCACTCGCATTGGAGGCAATCGCCCTCCGTCAGGGCGTGACCGACGTCGCAATCGTCTACGGTGGGGAGATCTCTCACCAGCAAAACCGCGCGTTCGTTACACTGCTCGAACTCGAGGTCGAACGGCTCGAGCACCTCGCAGACGAGGACTACGAGTGCATGGCGTTCGTCGATCACTCCCGGCACGGGGCCACGACGAGTCTCTCCCCTGCGTACACGCCCGATATCGTCGTCGATCACCACCCGGGCGATCCGATCGATGCGACGTTCGTCGACGTGCGAACCGACTACGGTGCGACGGCGACGATTTTCGTCGAGTATCTGCTCGACCTCGAAATCGAGCCATCGACACGGCTGGCCTCCGCGTTGTTATTTGCCCTCCATCGCGAGCGACTCGATTTCGTTCGTGATCCGACACGGCAAGAATACGAAGCCGCGCTCGCGGTGTATCCGAACGCCGACCTCGAGGTACTGGATCAGCTGTACGGAAGCGCGTTCTCACCGGCGACCATCGACGCGATCGGTCGGGCCATCACCTCCCGCGATAGACGGGGATCGACGGTGGTCGCGAGCGTCGGCCGAACCCCCGAAACGGACGCCTTGCCACAGGCGGCGGACTACCTGCTCAACATCGAGGGCGTCGACACCGTCCTCACCTACGGTGTGATCGACGGCCGAATTCGGCTGAGTGGGCGATCGATCGACCCAGACATCGATGTTGGAACGATCCTCGAGAGTGCCTACGGCGACCTCGGATCCGCCGGTGGGCACCACGACATGGCGGGTGGCCGGATCGATCTGTCGCTGTTCGTCGATGAGGCGAATGACGGCGACGATCTCCTCGACTCTATTGATCGGCGAGTTACGGGCCGGTTCTTCGAGTCGTTGGGCCTCGATGCCGGGAGCGAAACGCAGGCGTGACGGACGCGTTCATTCGGGGCGATCGTACGGACTGTTGTTCGGGCTACCGGTTATTGCCCGTGCGGGTCGAGCACTATCGATCCGCGACGTCACCGGAGCGCATCAGTCGATATCGATGTGGGTTCGTTCGTCCGTCGAAGTCACCTTCTCGAGCGTTATCGTCAACACGCCGTTGTTCAGCGTGGCATCGACGGTGTCAGAATCGACGGCCGCGGGAAGCGATACGCGCCGATCGAACGCGCTCGCGCGTCGCTCCTGTTTGATGAGGTGTCCCTCCTGCGCTGGCGTGCGTGGTTGCTCTCTCGTGCCGCTGATGTGAAGCGTTCGATCATCGAGTCTGATGTCGAGGTCGTCGCTGTCGTACCCGGGAACGTCGACGGCAACGACGAACGAACCGCCGTGTTCGGCGATGTCGATCATCGGTTCGCGATCCCGCATCGACCAGCCAAACCCGCCGCGGGGATCGACCTCGTCGTTCCAGGCCCGATATGCAGTCTCGAGTTCCTGACGAAGGCGTCTGAGAGCGCCCTCGAACGTGTCGAATGGGTTGTTTCTCGGTGTCATGACAGGTGGTAACTATGCACTGCCAGTCGAAAAGCGCTGTTCAGGTCGACATGACGGTCGCGGTTCCTGACAGCCACGGCTGATGAACGGAACCCGGTGCAGGCCGGGGCCCTCGGCAATGAGCGATCCTGACGTCGTTCGAGTTGGTGTTCGAACCTCCACAAGCACCAACCTGCATTGTATAGGATGGAGTATTCCCCTGCAGAGGTGGTCGATACATCCAATGACGCGCGCACTATTCGTCGTCAGCGAGTACGGCTACTGGGGAGAGGAGTGTATCGATCCGCTCGAGACCCTCGAGAACGCGGACGTAGAGATCACAGTCGCGACACCGTCGGGGCGACCGCCGGAGATCGACGAGCGATCGATCGATCCCGACCAGGTCGGCGAAGAGACGGCAGAACGTGTGAAAAACCGTCACGAGACCGACGAGCGACTGAACGATCCAGTCGCGATCGCGGACGTCCACGCGGAAGATTTCGATGCCATCGTCTTCCCGGGTGGCCACGGCACCGAGTGGGACGTCAATCAAGATCATCACGCCCGGGACGCACTCAAAACGGTGCTCGATGGCGACGGAAAGGCACTCGTCGTCTGCCACGCCGTCGGCATTCTGGCGTTCGCCCGCAACAGTCAGGGTGCGTTCCTCGCCCACGATCGAACGGTTACCGGTTTTCCGAACGCCTGGGAAGCGGACATCGTCGACGATCACGACCTGCTTCCGGATGGCCGAAAGCTCCCGTACTGGGTCGAAGACGAGGTAGTGACTGCGGGCGCAAACTGGGACGCAGACCTCGAGGCAGACACGGACGTCGTCGTCGACGGCGACCTCATTACAGGGCGAGGGCCGGCGTCCTCCCGTGTTGCCGCCGAGACGTTGCTCGAGGAACTGGGGCTGGAGGGATCGAAGAACTGAGCCCGTTGCTCGAGGAACTGGGTCTGTTG
>SLIS01000323.1 GCA_007135505.1 Halovivax sp. | reverse complement strand
CTGGGAGTGCCCCGCCGGCGCTCCTCTCGCTGCTCGCCGAGTCGGACGCCGCGCTCGCAGTCGGGACGAACTTCGACGCCGTCGCGACCCGCGCCTGGGCCGTCGACGTGCCGGACGAACTGGTCCACGTCACGCTCGACCCCGACGACCTCGGGACGGGTTACGACCCCACGGTCGGCCTGGTCGCCGACGCGGCCGACGCGCTCCCGGCGATCGGCGACGCCCTCGGGGAGCGCGACGTGACCGGCCCCAGCGGCTCGGCCGAGACGGCAGGGGCCAGGCGGGCGGGGGCGGTTCGATCGGACTTCGCCGAGCGCGTCGCAGACCTCCGGGCGACCGAGGCCCCGCTCACCTCCGTCACGGCACTCGAGACGGTTCGCGAGGCCCTCCCCCGGGAGGCGATCGTCGCGGTCGATGCCGGCGGCTTTCGCGTCTGGGGACTCAACGCGTTCCCCGCCTACGGGCCGCGCTCGTACGTCAACCCGGGCTCGTGGGCGACGATGGGGACCGGCCTGCCGTCGGGCATCGGAGCCCAGGTCGCGAACCCGGACGCCGACGTCGCGGTCCTCACCGGCGACGGCGGGTTCATGATGTGCATTCACGAGCTGCACACGGCCGTCGCCGAGGGCCTGCCGATCACGGTCGTCGTCTTTCGCAACGAGGACTACGCGATCATCAGCGAGGAGGCAGAGCGATCCTACGCCCTCGAGGAGAGCGCCTACGGCTGGCCCGACGCCCCGATCGACTTCGTCGCCCTCGCCGAAAGCGTGGGGATGGCCGGCGTCCGGGCCGCGGACCGCGACGGGGTCGAGGCCGCCGTCGCCGACGCCGTCGCGGCCGACGAACCGGTGCTGGTGGAGGTCCCGACGGACCCGCACGAACCCCAGGCGAGCGAGTGGCTGGCCGAGTGAGCGAGCGCGGACGGCCAAAGACGACTGGTTTTTTGAGCGTTGCCCTCCCGGTGTCGCGTATGAAGGCCGGGGACGGGACGGCTGCGGCGAAGCGACGGGCGGCCGAGGCGGCCGCCGAGACGATCGAGGACGGCATGGTCGTCGGCCTCGGAACGGGCAGCACCGCGGCCTACGCCATCGAGGCACTCGGTCGGGCCGTCGCCGACGGCCTCGACGTCTCCGGCGTGGCGACCTCCGGGGAGTCCGCTCGACTCGCCCGCGAGCACGGCCTCTCGCTGACGACGCTCTCGGCGGTCGAGCGCGTCGACGTCGCGATCGACGGTGCAGATCAGGTCGCAAACGGCGACCTGATCAAGGGTGGCGGGGCCGCCCACACGCGTGAGAAGCTGATCGACAGCGCTGCCGACCGATTCCTCGTCGTGGTCGACGACTCGAAGGTCGCCGCGACGCTGTCCTGGCCGGTCCCGGTAGCGGTCCTGCAGGACGCCGAGGGCGTCGTTTCCGAGCGCGTTCGCGAACTGGGCGGAGAGCCCTCCCTCCGGGCGGCCGAACGAAAGGACGGGCCGGTCGTCACCGACGACGGTCACCTCGTCCTCGACTGCGACTTCGGGGAGATCGACGATCCCGCGGCACTGGCCGCCGAGCTGTCGGCGATCCCGGGCGTCGTCGAACACGGCCTCTTCGTCGGGCTGGCCGACGCGATCTACGTGGGAAGCGAGACGGGCGTCGACGTACTGGAGTGAGTCGTCGCGGACCGGTTTGAAACACACCTGACGGATCGAGCCCGAAACGAACAAACGAACGGTTTTTGGCGGAACTCTTCGATCGATGCACTAGATGCCCGAGACAGCAGACCGCAAGGACGATCACATACGGATTATCGAGGAAGAAGACGTCGAGACGACGGGAACCGGCTTCGCCGACGTCGAGCTCGTCCACGAGGCGCTCCCGGAGATCCACCGCGACGAGATCGATCAGTCGGTCTCGCTGTTCGGGCGGGAGCTGTCGGCCCCGATCGTCATCGAGAGCATGACGGGCGGCCACCCGAACACGACGAAACTCAACCGCGCACTCGCGACGGCCGCCCAGGAGACGGGGATCGCGATGGGCGTCGGTAGCCAGCGTGCGGGTCTCGAACTGGACGACGAGGATCTCCTCGAGTCCTACACCGTCGTCCGCGACGTCGCCCCCGACGCCGTCCTGTACGGCAACGTCGGCGCCGCCCAGCTCGCCGAGTACGGCGTCGGAGACGTCGAGCAGGCCGTCGAGATGATCGACGCCGACGCGATGGCGATCCACCTGAACTTCCTCCAGGAGGCCGTCCAGCCGGAAGGCGACGTCGACGCGAGGGGCTGTCTCGAGGCGATCGAGCGCGTCGCGAACGAACTCTCCGTCCCGGTCGTCGTCAAGGAGACCGGCAACGGGATTTCGCGGGCGACCGCCGAACGGCTCACCGACGCCGGAGTCGATGCGATCGACGTCGCCGGCAAGGGCGGGACGACCTGGTCCGGCATTGAGGCCTTCCGCGCTCGCGCCGTCGGCGCGGATCGACAGGCCGCCGTCGGCGAGCGGTTTCGTTCCTGGGGCGTGCCGACCGCCGTCAGTACGCTGGAGGCCG
>SLIS01000351.1 GCA_007135505.1 Halovivax sp. | reverse complement strand
CGTACTGGTGATCTCCTCGCCGCTGGCCCGGTACGTCGGGCACATGACGCCACCGGTCGTCGATTGCTCGCCCCGACAGCCCCCACAGCCGTGACAGAGTTCGATCATTCCCTGCATTCCGTTGTCGTTGTTCCACTGGAGTGTCGGTTCGAAGTCGGTGTCGAACGTGTACGACGGGTCGAATCGGAGGTTTTCGTCGAGGGCAACCGAACTCGCCCGACTGGGAGCGTCCTCGTCCGGTCGGTCCGCGTCGCCCCGTCCGTCCGTCCCGGTGTCCTCGCCATCTGAGACTCGATCCACCCCACAGACCTGTCCCGGATTGAGCAGCCAGTTCGGGTCGAACGTCGTTTTCAACTCGCGGAACGTCTCCCAGATCCGGTCGCCGTAGAGCTTCCGATTCCACTGTGTCCGGGCTCGACCGTCCCCGTGTTCCCCCGAGACGGACCCTCCGAGGTCGACCACGAGATCGGTGACGTCGTCGGCGATTCCCCGTAGCTGTTCGAGTCCGGGGTCCGTCTTCGTGTTGACGAGCGGCCGGACGTGTAACACTCCGGGCCCGGCGTGAGCGTAGAACGACGCGTAGGTTTCGTGGGACTCGAGGATGTCCTCGACGGACTCGACGAACGTCGGCAGTCGTTCAGGCGGCACGGCCGTGTCCTCGATGAACGAGATGTGCTTTGCGTCCGTCGTTCGCGAGAGCAAGATCGGCAGGCCGGATTTTCGGAGCTTCCAGAGTTCTGCACGCGCCTCCCGTTCGTGGGCCTCGAGCGCGTCGATCGCCCGGACATCGGCTCTGGCAGCGTCGGTGGTGCCGGCGTTGGCGTCGGTCCCTCCGGTGGCGGGCTCGCCGGGGTTTCGTTCCTCGCCTTCCGGTTCGATTCCAGGCGTGTCGACTGGATCTACAGCCGGGCACCTGTCGGCGAGCAGCGTCGCGACGGCCTCCCGTCCCTCGGCGTCGCTGTCGGCGTAGAACTCGACGAGCAGCGTGGCGTTGGTACCGGCCGGCAACCGCTCGGCCACCGGCCCGAATTCGGCCGTGTCTCTGGCCAGATCGATGAGAACGTCGTCGAGCACCTCGACGGCCGCCGGTTCGTGATCCAGAATCGGCGCGACGTCCGCCATGGCGTCGTGAAGGTCCGGATAGCACAGGAGGGCGACGCCCTTGGTCTCCGGGACGGGTTCCAGCGAGACGGTCGCCTCGGTGACGATCGCGAGCGTCCCCTCGCTGCCGGCGAGCAGCCGTGCCAGATTGATCGTTCCCGGCTCTCCGGTCGATTCGTCGCCCGGCAACTCCGTCCCGCGTGCCTCGGCCACGAGCCGATCGAGGTTGTATCCGGAGACGTTGCGCTTGAGAGACGGATAGGCGGCCTCGATCTCGTCTCCCAGCTCGTCGAGTATTCGGGCGACGGCCGCGTAGATGCGCGCTTCGAGTCCGCCGTCGGGATCGCCACGCGAGTCGAGTTCGTCCACTGACAGGTTTCCAAACCGAGTTACGGTCCCGTCGGCGAGCACGACCTCGCACTCCTCAATGTAGGCGTCGGTTTTACCGTACTCGAGGGAGTGAGCGCCGGTCGAGTTGTTGCCGATCGCCCCGCCGATCGCGCTCTTTTCCCCCCAGGCCGGGTCGGGGGCAAATTTGAGATCGTGGGGTTCGAGCCGCTCGTTCAACGCCCCGAGAACGGTTCCCGGCTGAACGGTCGCCGACCGGCCCGCCACGTCGACGTCCCCGATCTCGTCCATGTACCGGGTAAAGTCGAGCACCACGGCGCGATTTACGGTCTGCCCGGCGAGACTCGTCCCGCCACCGCGCGGGAGCACCGGTATCTCGTTCTCATGGCAGTACCGCATCACGCGGGAGACGTCGACCGTCGATCGGGGGAAGACCACGCCAATCGGGGTCACCTCGTACGGGCTCGCGTCGGTCGCGTACAGCGATCGCGAGTAACGATCCATCCGAACCTCACCGTCGATCCGTTCGCTCAGTTCGCCGGCCAGGCCCGGTCGGGAGACGTCGTCGCTCGCATAGTCGTACGTCGCTCTGGGGTCGGCGGCCGGCCCGCGCTCGCTCGCCATACTCCCTGATTCGACGCGGAGTACACTTAATCGTCTGGACCGTCGAACCGGTCGGTTTTCGAACGAGGGTTTATAACCCAACACGCGGCCAGGGCGGGCCATGCGGTCACAGTCAACCCGACGATCCCGCCGCACCGTCTGCAAACTGACCGGTTCGCTCCTCGCGGGCGCGACCGGGCTGTCACTCGCCAGTATAGGCGCGTCGACGGACCAGTCTGTCGCAACTGATCGGTCCGACGTGCAGCGAATGGCGGTTCTCGATACCGCTCGTTCCGATCGATTCGAAGTCTATCACGGCGTGGTCGATCGAATCGTCGACGGCGAACACGTCGTGATCTTGCTGGAGGAAGACGGCGAGGTGGTCGACGAACTCGTCGAACCGAGGGCCGAGCTGCCACACGTCGAGGAGACCGATCGCGTGCTGGTCCTTCTGGACGACGGTGAGTTTCGTTTCCTCG
>SLIS01000296.1 GCA_007135505.1 Halovivax sp. | reverse complement strand
CTTCCAGGCCGACGTACACAACCAGTGCCGATCGTAGACGCGTCCGGACGCGTCGACCAGCGCCGGTCGGTCGTCGCGTCGCTCGCGGGTCAGTACCTCATCGACCGTCGCCACGAGACACCAGCTCCATAGACCGACTTCGGACCCGCCGCGAAAAAGACCGTGGATCTATCGTCCGAGCGGAGAGCAGCCGGGGTGCCGGTCAGTCCGCTCAGAACGCGCGCTTGATCCGGTCGAAGAAGCCGTCCTTGATCTCGATCTCGTCGCCACCGGCTTCGACGTACGCCTCGAGCGCCTCGCGCTGGTCCTCGTTGAGCGATTCCGGGGTAACGACCTGGACCGTGACGAAGAGGTCGCCGCGACCGCGGCCCTGCAACCGGGGCATTCCCTTCCCCTGGAGGCGGATCGTCTCGCCGCTCTGGGTGCCGGACGGGACGTCGAATTCGACGGAGCCCTCGACCGTCGGGATCGAAACCGAGTCGCCGAAGACGACCTGTGGGAAGGATAGCGGGAGGTCGTAGTGGAGGTCGTCACCGTCGCGGTCGAAGTCGTCGTGCTCGGCGACGGAGACGTCGATCAGCAGGTTGCCGGGCGGGCCACCCTCGGGACTCGGAGCGCCCTCGCGTTCCATGCGGAGCGTCTGCCCGTCGCGAATGCCGGCCGGAACGTCGACCGAGAGCGTCACCTCGTCCCGGACGTAGCCCTCGCCGCGACAGTCGTCACAGGTCTCCGAGTAGAGGGTTCCCTCCCCCTCACAGCGTCGGCAGGTGGTCGTTTGCTGGACCCGCCCGAGCGGCGTCTGCTGGACCTGTGTGACCTGACCGCGGCCCTGACACTCGGGACACTGCTCGGCATCGGCCGACGGCGGATGGCCGGTGGCGCTACACGTCTCACACTCGGCGGGTCGTTCGATCGTGAACTGTTTCTCGACGCCCTCGAACGCGTCCTCGAGCGTGATCTCGAGGTCGGTACGCAGGTCGCGACCGGCGCGTGGGCGCCGACGGCCACCTCGGCCACCGCCGAACACCTGCTCGAAGATGTCGCCGAGTCCGCCGCCCATTCCACCGGCGCCGCCGAATGGATCGCCGCCCATGCCGCCGAACGGGCCGCCGCCGGACTCGCCAGCGTCGAACCCGTGTTTTTCGGCCTGTTCGAACTGCTCGTGACCCATCCGGTCGTACGCCGAGCGCTTGTCCTCGTCGGTGAGCACTTGCTTTGCCTTCTGGATCTTCTTGAACTTCTCTTCGGCGTTGGGATCGTCGCTAACGTCCGGGTGATACTCGGTCGCCTTCTCCCGGTAGGCCCGCTTTATGTCCTCGGCGGAGGCGTCGGAACTGACGCCCAGTACGTCGTAGAAGTCCTCGCTCATTCGTTACCTCACGATAACGCGTTGAAACACTTCAAGGGAACGTTCGCACGCTACGGCTGATCGCTCGCACGATTGGCTCGGTCGCTCGGTGCTGTCGCCGCCATTCGGACGCTCGGACTCCTCACACCGAAAACCGGTGGTCGGAATCGTATCCGAATTGTTCGATCCGAACCGCGGTTTGCATCCGAACGGACGAGCGGCGAACGCTGCTTACTCGTCTTCGTCCTCGTCGTCGACTTCCTCGAAGTCGGCGTCGACGTACTCCTCGTCGGTCGCCTCACCGGCCGCCGGCCCGCCTGGACCCGGGTTCGGGCCTTCGCCCATTCCGGCACCGGCCGCGCCACCGGCGGGACCGCCAGCACCTCCGGCTGCGGCGCCGTCCGCACCCGCTCCGGCCGCGGCGGCCTCCTGGTAGACCTGCTTGCCGACTTCCTGTAGCTCGTTGCTGAGTGCCTGCGTCGCTTCTTCGATGTCCTCGGCGTCGGCACTCGTGTCGTCGATCGTCTCCTCCAGCTCGTCGACGGCGTCCTCGATCGAGTCGCGAAGGTCGTCGTCGACGTCCTCGTTCTCCTCCAGGAGCGTCTCGGCGCGCTGGATCGTCGCTTCGGCCGCGTTCCGGGCCTCGATGCGCTCGCGGCGCTGCTTGTCCTCCTCGGCGTGTTCTTCCGCCTCGCGCTGCATCCGCTCGATCTCCTCGTCGGAGAGCCCGGCACCGCCTTCGATCGTGATCTCCTCGGACTCGCCGGTTCCCTTGTCCTCGGCGGAGACGTTGACGATACCGTTCTCGTCGATCGAGAAGGCGACCTCGATCTTCGGCGTTCCCGCCGGGGCCGGCGGAATGCCGGTCAGGTGGAACTCGCCGAGCATCTCGTTCTTCTCGGCGATCTCGCGTTCACCCTGGAAGACGCGGACCTGAACGGACGTCTGGTTGTCCGCAGCCGTCGTGAAGATCTTCGACTCCTCGGTCGGAATCGTCGTGTTCTTCTCGATGAGTCGCTCGAAGAGCCCGCCCTTGACCTCGATACCGAGGCTGAGCGGCGTGACGTCGAGCAGGACGATGTCTTCGACTTCGCCGCCGAGGACGCCGCCCTGAATCGCCGCTCCGAGCGCGACGGCCTCGTCAGGGTTGACGTTCTTCTGGGGCTCCTTGCCCGTCAGCTCCTCGACCTT
>SLIS01000308.1 GCA_007135505.1 Halovivax sp. | reverse complement strand
CTCTGAGAACACCTGAATCGGCTCGAACGCGTCGTCGTCCTCGTCCGTCGATACCTCCTCGTCGGGTGGGTGTGCTGTGTCGCTCATCGAATCACCACGGTGTGGGTCGTCCGGGTCGCATCGTCTGTCGGTCGTCCTGGTGGGCACTGATGGCGATCGCTGGCTCTCGAACTCGAGGCGAGCGTCATCGACTCACCTCCGCGCCGGCGCGGTCTCCGGCGACGAATCCGGTCGCCAGTGAGACGCCACTGCCCGATTTTTCGGCGGCGAAGTCGTACCCCGAGAGGACGCCGCCGGCCGCCCGCAGGTTCTCGAACTCGAGACCCCCATCGGCGCTGAGTGGTCGCAGGTCGTCGTCGACGGTCACTCCGAAGCGGGCGAACGGGTGGTCGCCGAAGGCGTCGCCGTCGAACCAGTCGTACCGATCGGGTGAGTGCTCGACGTGACAGTCGAAGATCGGTTCGTACACCCGGTCGCGTTCAGATCGGACGCCCTTGCCGACGAGTCCACCGGTCGCGAGGACGTACTCTCCCGCCTGATACGGGACGTCCTGCCCCTTCCGGTCGACCAAGACGTGCTCGATCCGGCCCGATTCGGCCTCGTACCCGACGACCGGAACGCCGGTGGTCACGCGAATCCCTGCGTCCTCGAGCGCCTCGTACAGACGATCCTCGAGACGCATTCCGGGGAGACTTGGCGGGCCCGACGGGACTTCGAAGACGTCGACGCCGAGGCGTTCCTCGAGGTCGCGACGGACGGTCGCATGGTTGTCGTCGCCAAGGATCGGCGGGAATCCGACGCGGGATTCGTCCTCGAGGTGTTCGCGGACGAGCGCGGCCAGCGCGGCGCGGGCGCTGGTCGTTCCACGGCCGATGTCGACGTCCTCGTCGCGGTCGAGGATATGTGCGTATCGGGTCACTTTGGCGTCGTCGCGCTGGATGCCGGGGAACGAGAGCGTGACGCCGCGGACGTCGAACGGAACGCCGGTGTCCTGCAGGTGGTCGGCGGCCAGGGGAGCGTTGAAGTCCGGCAACGTCCCAAAACCGACGAGCAGGCAATCCCGAGGGGTGCTCGCCAGGCCGGGTTCGACGGCTGCAGGGTACCGGGCGGTCGGCTTGATTGATCCGCTGCTCGTGGGTGCGAGGGCGTTCGCGGTCGTGTGGGCACCGGCGTAGGTGTCGCCCACGATGGCGTCGAAAAACTGTAGCGCGTCGCGAACGGCCTCTCGTCCGACCAGGCTGTACGGATGGCGTTCTGGAAGTGTCTCGATCGCGTCGAACGGGTCTGCGAGCGGGCCATCGCCGTCGGGCGTGTATCCGAGTACGTCGATCAACCCGCTGGCGTGGCGAAGCGTGCTCTGTTTGTACGTGAGCAGGCGGACACGGTGGCCGTGTTCGGCCGCGGCGAGGGCGGCGGTCGTCCCGGCGAGCCCGCCGCCGATCACGAGGACGTCGTCGGTGATGGCCATCTAGCGATCGCCTCCGGGCGTGTCTCCCTCCGATTCTGGTGGTGGCAGCATGCCGTAGGATGCGGACGATAGATCGCCAGGTTCGGACGAGGTACCGTCAGCTGCAAACGCAGAGCCGCCGTCGGGGACGACGACCCCCCGGCTCGAGTCCGTCTGTCCGTCGTCGAACGCCTCGAAGTCAATCCCCTCGTCAGCCCGGGCCGGATCGGCGTCACTGTTCAACGTCGTCGCGTGCAGCGCGTAGTTCAACATCGCCTGGGAGAGCTGTTCGCCCCAAAGGGCGTGTCGTTCGCCCTTCCAGCGCTCCTGAAACAGCTCGTCGTAGGCCGCTCTTGCCGTCGGCTCGTCGTAGGTGGGATACAGCTCGTTGGCCATCAGGTGACAGCAAAAGCCGCCCTGGCAGTTGCCCATCGACGCCCGGGTGCGGATGCGGACGGCGTTGAGGTCGGAGCCCGACTGCTCGATCGCGTCTCGAACCTCTGCCCGCGTAACGCCCTCGCAGTTGCAGATCACGGGGTTGGGGTCGCTGCTCGAGAGCACCTCCGGGGAGCGACTGCCCAGTCGCTGTTTACTCCGGCGGGCGATCGGCGAGCGCAGTCCGAAGTCGTCCATGGCGTCCTCGAGCGTCTCGAGGTTCTCGCTGCCCGGAAGCGCCTCGTCGGCGGTCGCACACGTCGCCGTCACTCCCAGCTGGTCGCAGACGTGATTGGAGATGCTCTCGGCCATCGCGCGGTAGGTCGTGAACTTCCCGCCGACGATGCTCGACATCCCCGCGACGCCGTCGCGTTCTTCGTGATCGAGCAGGAAGAAGTCGCGCGTGATGTCCGTCGGGTCCTGGGTGCCCGTCCCCGGCGGTTCGTACAGCGGACGAACGCCCCAGAACGATCGAATGGTCCGCGCCTCGGTGAGGATCGGCACGAGTTCCGAGAGCGTGTCGATCATCATGTCGACCTCCCAGCGCTCTTCGGGGTAGTCGTCAGGGTCCTCGACCTCCTCGTCCGTGGTACCAAGAATCGCCGTCGTCTCGTGGGGGACGATGATGTCGGCGTCGCCCTTCGGTCGACAGCGGTT
>SLIS01000354.1 GCA_007135505.1 Halovivax sp. | reverse complement strand
TCTTCATCCTCATGACGTTCTACGCACAGATTCCAGACGGATTGGAAGACGCCGCTCGCGTCGAGGGGACGACCCGGATCGGCGCGCTGTTCAGGGTGATCGTACCGCTTTCGGCACCCGGCGTCGCGACCGCCGGCGTGTTGACGTTCATCTCGGTCTACAACGAGTACTTTTTCTCGTCGTTGATGACCGACGGCCGGCCGGAAAACTGGGCACCGATGCTGGAGGGAGTCCTCCGGTATCAGGGTGAATTCGAGGTACAGTTCAACCTCATGGCAGCGGCCAGCATCGTCGCGGTGTTACCCGTCGCGATCCTGGTCATTATCGCACAGGAGAAGATCGTCAGCGGACTGACCGCGGGAGCGGTCAAGGAGTGAAGACCATGGCATCAGTCAAACTCGAAAACGTCACGAAACGGTACGAAGACGTAACGGCAGTCGACGGTATGACCCTCGAGATGGAGGACGGTGAGTTCGTCACGTTCGTCGGCCCCTCCGGCTGTGGCAAGTCGACGACGATGGAGACCATCGCTGGACTCACCATCCCGACGGATGGGTCGATCCACATCGGTGATCAGGAGGTCACCAACCTCCCCCCGAAAGACCGCGGGATCTCGATGGTCTTTCAGAACATCGCGCTGTTCCCGCACATGGACGTCTACGACAACATCTCCTTCGGGCTCCGGCTCCGAAAGTACAGCCAGGAGGAAGTAGACGAGCGCGTCGAGCGCGCCGCAGACATCGTCCAGCTCGGTGGGATGATGGATCGGATGCCCGACGAGCTATCGGGCGGCCAGCGCCAGCGGGTGGCGATCGCCCGCGCCATCGTTCGTGAACCTGACGTGTTCCTGATGGACGAGCCGCTCGCCAACCTCGACGCTGAACTCCGCGTTCACATGCGGACACAGCTCCAGCGGCTTCACCGCGAGCTCGACACCACCATCATCTACGTCACCCACGACCAGGCACAGGCGATGACGATGTCAGATCGTATCGTCGTGATCAACGGCGGCGTCCTCCAGCAGGTGGCGCCACCGCTCGAGTGTTACAACGAGCCGAACAACCTGTTCGTGGCGGGCTTCATCGGCTCGCCATCCATGAACTTCATCGAGGGAGAAGCGACCGCAGACGGGTTCGAGTCGACCCACGTCGACTTGAACTTCGACCCGGCCGAGTACGGCATCGAGCCGGGACAGCGCGTGACCGTCGGCGTCAGACCCGAGGACATCCACCTCGAACGATACCGCGACCAGGTCGGTTCGCCGACCCGGACCCACGAGGCGGTTGTCGACGTCCTCGAACCGATGGGTAACGAGGTCTTCGCCTACTTGCTGGCCTCGAGAGACGTCGAGGCGAACGCTGAAGGACGGGGTGAAGGGCAGTTCCTCATCAACCTCGATCCGGACACCGTCATCGGCGAGGGCGACGACATCGAGATGGTGTTCGACCGAGACAACGTCCACCTCTTCGACACCGACTCGGGGAACGCGATCGCCCATCGGTTGAAGTGAGTAGGGAAGAGAATACAGCGTCCTCAGAATCGGAAGATTCTGATGGGCGGACGAGAGCTCTGCTCTCGTCAACGCCTGTGGAGACTGCGCTGCCTGTGGATACGCCTGTATCTGCAAAGCGCGTCGTTGAAACAGGAAGCCTCACCCTCAAACGCGAGCCGTCAGGCGAGCGGTAGGGTGGTGTAGTTCACCAACGCCGTTTGGGTGCATCCGAGACGTGCACGATCCAACTTGGGAACGATCAGCCAGGGCTGGGTACTGACTCCAACCGCGGAGGCTATATCCAGCTCGAGCTTAAAACCCAACAGTGACCCCTCCACCGCTGACCGACACGCTTCAGGAGACGCTCGCGCTCTTCGAGGAAGGCGGAGCCCCACTGACGACGATGGAGGTGGCTGAACGAGTCGATTGCGGCCGCCGGAGCGCCTACGAGCGGCTAGAGCGGCTCGTCGACCACGGCCGGCTGGAAACCAAGAGCGTCGGTGGAAATGGCCGTGTGTGGTGGCAGCCGCCAACGGATGGCCCAGCGGTCACGAGAAATCAGCGTGAGCGTGACGATCAGTTCCAGACGCTCGTCGACGCGACCGACGAGTACGCTATTTTCATGCTCGATCCCGACGGGCGGGTGCGGACGTGGAATCCAGGTGCCGAACGTATCAAGGGGTACGAACGCGAGGAGATCGTCGGCGAACACTTCTCGGCGTTCTACACCGACGACGACCGTTCGGCCGGGATTCCAGAGCGCAACCTCAGCGCGGCTGCACGTGACGGCTCGTTTGAGGACGACGGCTGGCGGGTTCGAGCCGATGGCTCGGAGTTCTGGGCAACCGTTACGATCTCGGCTATTCGAACCGATAACGGTGAGATCGACGGCTTCGCGAAGGTCACCCGGGATATGACCGACCGCAAGGAGTACGAACGTCGACTCGAGGCACAGGCCGAGCGCCTCAAGTCCCAGCGTGACGAACTCGAGAGTGAACTCGACAGCGTCTTCGAGCGCATCGCTGACGGTTTTTACGCGCTCGACGAGGATCTCAGATTTCGCTATCT
>SLIS01000251.1 GCA_007135505.1 Halovivax sp. | reverse complement strand
TCAGCCGTCTTCGAGTCGGTCCCGGAATCGATCGAGCCCGAGCTGGAGCATGTCCGGACTGACCGGCTGGAACTCCCCGGCGTCGGGGAGGTAGCCCCGCACCGAGTCCCAGGACTCCCTCGCGTACCGTTCGTCGAGGAGGACCCGAACGCCGACGTCCGACGGGCTGCGGATCACCCGGCCGACGGCCTGGCGGGCCTTCCTGACGGCCGGGACGGTCAGCGCGTACTCGAACCCGGCGCCGAACTCGTCGTCGTAGGCGCGCCGGACCGCCTGCGTGCGGGGACTCGAGGTGTTGACGATCGGGACGCCACAGACGACCGCCGCGTTCAGCCGGTCGCCGCCGTAGTCGACGCCCTCGGTGAGTGTCCCCCGCAGGCTGGTGACGAGGACCTTCCCTTCCCCCGCGAAGAACTCGTCCTTCAGCGACTCCGTCGCGTCGTCGTCGCTGGCCACGTCGAGCAGGACCGGTTTCTCGGGGAGGCGGTCGTCGAGTACCCCGGAGGCCCACTCGGCTTCGGCGTAGCTCGGCATTCCGACGAGGACGTTCCCCGGGAGCGAGGCGATCCGTTCGAGGGCATCGGCGTAGGCACGACGGGTCTCGTTGGGCCGGTCGCCGTCGCTAGTATCGTCGCTCGCAGCACCGTCGCTCCACGGCGAGCCCCGATTCCCGTAGGTAAACTTCGGTGCCGCGACGGCGAAGCTCTCGCGGTTCTCCGCGGGGAAGTGCAGACCGTATCGCCGTTCGACGACCGGACGGTCGGCCTCGCGCTCGAGGTAGCGAAGGCCGGTCACCTCGGCGAACGCGTCCATCGGGGCGAGCGTCGCGCTCATCAATACCCCGCCGCCGAAGGCCGACAGCCGCTCGCCGATCGCGCCGCTTGGCACGCAGTTGTGCAGGGCGAGCCGGGCGGTGTACGCCCGGCGCCAGGAGTCGCCGGGTTCGGTCTCGTCCCAGGTGCGCTCTAGCTCGATCTCGCGGAAGTAGTCGGTGTGGCCCCGGCGATTCCACTCGCCGAGGACGCGACCGACGGCCGGTGCCGCGCGGGTGCGCTCCTCGTCCTCGGCCTCGTTGAGAATCCGGGCGACGACCGCGCCCACGGACTCCGCCCGGATCCAGTGGACGTCCGTGTACCCCGCCCGGTCGGCCCACTCGCTCAGCTCGTCCTCGCCCGGCTCGCCCGGATCGCGCAGGGGAATCTCGGCGTCCGGCAGCTCGGTCAGGTCGGATCCCCAGCCCGGGTGCTCGGTGTCGAGGTGGGCTTCGATCCGCCGGTCGAGCTCCGAGCGCAGGTCCTGGAGGAACTCCAGGGTCGCCTCCAGTTCCTCGAAGGAGACGTCCGATCCGGCCAGCTCGGCCCGGACGAGCTCGGCGTCGGCCGTCTTTGCGCCGCCCTCGTGATCCCGTCCCTCCCGGTCGTAGCGGACCGGCCGGATCACACGCGAGAGCTCCGTCACCGCGTCACGAAGCGTCGTGTCGGCCACGCCGTCACTCACCAGGTCACGCACGCGGGGTTCGAGCATGTGGGCCTCGTCGCAGACGACGAACGTCTCGTCGCTGACGAGTGCGCCGGTGAAGGCCGCGAGCGTGGTCGGGTCGAACGCGTGGTAGTAGTTGCCGATCACGACCTCGACGTCGCCCAGCGCCGCGCCCATCACGGAGTGCGGACACGTCCCGTGGTGAACCGACCGGGCTACGAGGTCGTCGGGGGTGAGCAGGCCGGCGCTCGTGAGGTCGTAGGGAACAGCCTCCGCGGGCGAGCCCTCGCCCTCCGCGGGCAGGTCCTCGAGGTACTGGGCGTAGAACGGGCAGTACTCGACCTCGCCCCGGCCGTCGTCGTACTCGGGAAGGTCGGGGGCGAACGGGGCCGTCTCCTCGGCCGTTTCGAGCAGTCGAACGCCGCGATCACGCCGGCCGCTGTCGGCGAGGCCCACCTGCTGACTTCGGGCGCGCGCCGTGAGGTCGCCGGTCGTGGTCGAGCCGCCCTCGCCGGTCAGCTCCCGGGTCCGGTCGCGGAGGGTCTCACAGCGGTCGTAGACGGTCGAGTCGTCGAACCCGGCCGCCCGCTCTCTGTTGTACGGACAGACGTCCGCCTTGCCGACCAGGGTGAGCCCCGAGACGGGCTCGTGTTCGCCCGGCAGGTTCGCGTTGATCGTCTCCAGGTCCGTCTCGAACTGGCGCAGCTGTTGCTTGACGCTCGTCAGGACGAGCACCCGCTCGAAGGACGAGTCGGGATCGCGCACGAGCGAGATCCCGGCCGATAGCGCGAGCATGGTCTTGCCCGTCCCGCAGGCACCCTCGATCACGGTGTAGCCGCCCTCGCGGGCCGTCGAAACGGCAGTCTCGATGCCGTCGACCTGCTCGTCGTAGGGCTCGTCGTGACCGAAGACGTCCCGCCAGTTCGCCATGTTTGCCGTACTCATCGACGGTCGGTCATAGGGTTGACGAACCACTCTCGCCGCGCGATCGCATATAAAGGGTCGGATCTCCCGTTCTCAGGGCGTGAGTCGGTCCGGATCGCGTGGGAAGAGGATCGCTTCCTTCACGTGATCGAGATCG
>SLIS01000422.1 GCA_007135505.1 Halovivax sp. | reverse complement strand
TTCCGGAATCTTCGAGTCGGCCAGCTCCGCCTCCAGGTCGTCGATGACTCCCGCTATCTCCTCGATGGATTCCTGCTTGTCCTCGATTCGACCGGAGATCTCGGTCATCTCCTCGTCGACGGATTCGCGCTCGGCCTCGAGTTCATCTAGTTCCGCCTCGTACTCCTCGATCTCGGCTTCGAGTCGCTCGCGTTGCTCGTCGAGCTTCTCGATCTCGTTCTCGATCGAGCGGACTTCGTCTGCGGCGTCGGTCCGACGGTCCCGCGCGTCGTCGAGTCGGGACTCCACGTCGCGGAGTTCCTCCCGAAGTTCGTCGCGCTGTTCTTGCAATTCGGTGATCTGGGTCGCGACGCGTTCGAGCGTCCCGCGACCGTCCGTCGAGAACGAGTAGCGCGAGCCCTTCCGGGAGCCGCCGGTCATCGCCCCGCTCTTCTCGACGAGGTCGCCGTCGAGGGTGACCATTCGGTAGTCGCCCATGTACTCGCGAGCCGTCTCGATGTCCTCGACGACGAGCGTGTCACCGAGGACGTACGAAAAGATCCCCGCGTACTGGTCATCGAAATCGACGAGATTGTACGCGAAGTCTAGTACGCCTGGATCCGACGGGGCCGACGGAAGACTACGCGTGTACATCTCCGTCCTCGGGAGGAAGGTTGCCCGCCCGGCGTTTCGCGACTTGAGGTGATCGATGCAGTGCTGGCCGACGCCGTCGTCGTCGACGACCACGTTCGCCAGCCGACCGCCGGCCGCCGTCTCGCAGGCAACCGCGTACTCGCCTGCGACGCTACCGAGCTGGGCGACGGCCCCGTGAACGCCGTCGAAGTCGGCGTTCAGAATCGTCGTCACCGCGCGACCGAACGACGAGTCACCGCTCTCTCCGGCCTTCGCTTCGAGTTCGGCGTACTCGGCCTGTTTGGCCTGCAGTTCGTCCTCCAGCTCGTCGAGGTCGTCCTGATGCTGGAAGCGCTCCCGTTTCAGGTCCTGAACGACCTCCTCGATGTTCGCTTCGTTCGCCTCGGCCTTCTCGAGTTCGCGTTCGAGTTCCGCCCGTTCGTCCGCGAGCTCCGGGAGGAGTTCCGTCGTCTCTTCGATCGAGGACTCGGTCTCGGCGATCGCGTTCGAGCGCCGACGGGCCTGGTCGAGTAGCCGATCCTGCTCTCGTTGGAGGTCGTTCTTTTCGGTCTTTGCCGACTCCAGTTCGTCCTTTCGCTCGGCGAGTTCGGCTTTCACCTCGTCGTACTCGGTGTCGACGTTCTCGAGTTCGGTCTCGAGCGTCTCGATCTCGGCTTCCCGTTCCTGAATCTCCGAGGCGATCGAGGCTTTCTCGAGTTTGCACTCGCGCATCTCGCCGTCGAGTTCCTCGACGCGTTCTTGCTTGCGATCGATCTGGACGAAGGCCTCGCGGCGGTCGCCCTCGGCCGTCTCGATGCGTTCCTCGCAGGTCTCGATCCGATCCTCCAGGCGGGAGATCTCGCCTTTGACCTCCTCGATTTCGCCTTTGATCTGCAGTTGTTCGTCCTCGCCTTTGCGTTCGATCTCGTCGTTGAGGTCCGCCAGGTCCTCCTGGAGGCGAACGACCGTTCCCTGTTTCTCGTCGAGGTCGCGCTGGAGGGTCTCCAGTTCGTCCTCGAGGTCGGCGATGCGTCCCTCGACGGATTCGAGTTCCTCGCGCTTTTCTTCCAGCTCGCTGGCTTTGAGGTATCCCTCGTACTCGGCCTTCTCCCGGCGAAGCCGTCGATATCGCATCGCCGTCCGGCGTTCGTCTTCGAGCTGAGCCAGGCGATTCCGTTTCTCCTCGATCTTGAGTTCGGCCTCGTCGATCCGATCCTCGACGACTTCCAGTTCCTCGAACGCGTCCTCCTTCTTCGCATCGAACTCCGCCACGCCGGCAATTTCGTCGATGATCTCGCGCCGGTTGTGCGGCGTCATGTTGATAATCTCGGTGACGTCGCCCTGCATGACGACGTTGTACCCTTCGGGCGCGACGCCGGCCTGGGCGAGGAGGTCCTTGATGTCGGAGAGGTTGACCGAGCGACCGTTGAGGTAGTAGTAGGAGTAGTAGTTGTCTTCGGTCTGCTTGACGCGCCGCCGAATGCGTATCTCGTCGCAGTCGCCGACGTCGTCGGTTCCCGCTGCCGTCGCGACCTGCGATTTCTCGAGGGTTCGGTCTGTGTTGTCGAGGATGACCTCGACCTCGGCCTCGCGGGTGCTCGCGGGGCGGTCACCGTCGTCGTAGCCCGGGTTGTAGATCAGGTCCGTGAGTTTCTCGGCCCGGATACCACGCGTTCTGGCGAGCCCGAGCGCGAAGAGGACGGCGTCGATAATGTTCGACTTGCCGGAGCCGTTCGGCCCTGTAACCACGGTAAAGTCCTGGTAGAAGGGGATTCGGGTCTTTCGCCCGAAACTCTTGAAATTATCCAGAACGAGGGCCTTGATGTGCATTTACTGGGAGACCTCCGGAGCCGACCGGCCGGTCGGAAACTGTTTACGCAACGATGATGTCGTCGGTACGTGACTCTTGTGGTTCGGCGTCCTCATCGGGCGCCTCCTCGGCCTCGTCCG
>SLIS01000466.1 GCA_007135505.1 Halovivax sp. | reverse complement strand
TGATCGCGGCGCGACGGTCGTCATGGCGTGTCGAAGTCGCGACCGCGGCGAGGCGGCCGCGGCGGCGCTCCGATCGACCGGTCTACGGGGCGTTCTCGCGGTCGAACAGCTGGATCTCGCCGACCTGGAGTCGGTTCGGACGTTCCCCGAGCGCCTCTCGACTCCCGCAAGCGATGACCCGACGATCGACGTGCTGGTGAACAACGCCGGGGTGATGGCGATCCCGCGCCGGGAGACCGCGGACGGCTTCGAGACGCAGTTCGGCGTCAACCACCTCGGTCACTTCGCCCTCACCGGCGTCCTCCTCGACTCGATCGGGGCGGACGGCCGCGTCGTGACGGTCTCGAGTGCGATGCATCGGAAGGGCGAACTCGACTTCGAGGATCTCCAGGGGGAGCGGTCGTACAACCGGTGGAACGCCTACGCGCAGTCGAAACTCGCCAACGTCTCCTTCGCCGCCGAACTCGACCGGCGACTCGACGCGTCCGGCCGGGACGTCAGGAGCGTCGCCGTCCACCCGGGGTACGCCGACACCGAAATACAGACCCGGGCCGCCGAACAGACCGGTTCGGCGCTCCAGTTCGTTCTCGCTCGCGCTGTGAACGCGCTGTTCGCCCAGTCAGCCGCGAGGGGAGCGTTGCCGACGCTGTACGCCGCGACGGCGCCCGACGTCGAGGGTGGCGCGTACTACGGACCCGGCGGCCTCTTCGGCATGCGCGGCGCGCCGACGCGACAGCAACCGGCGCCGAAGGCCGCCGACCGGGAGACGGCCCGTCGGCTGTGGGCGGTTTCGACGGAACTGACCGGCGTGACCTTCGGACTCGAGGCGGCGGCCGCGAGTGATACTGGAGCGGGTTAGACGAGCGACGCGGGTTTGTCGTTCCAAAAATGGTCCGCGACGCCTCAGAGGTCGCGGTTCGAGAACCGCCAGTAGCCGATCGCGAGCGGGACGACGATCCAGGCGGCCAGGATGACGAACGCGAACCAGTGCTGGAGGTAGAACGGCTGGGACTCGACGACGATCGTTCCGGTCTCGGGGTCGAAACTGCCGCTGCTGTGGGTGACGACCGACGCGTTCGAGACGTCGCTCTGCCAGAGCGACGTGATCGCGGCGATCAGGTCGGAGTACAGGTGGAACATCCAGAACCGCTCGACGAACAGGACTGCGTCCCCTCTCAGGAGGCCGACGGCGTCGTTGAACCGGCCGAAGAGGTAGTTCCAGACGTATAGCGCGACGAAGACGCCGATGCCGGTCACCGTCGCCTGGGTTTCAGTCCGTAGCAGGGCGGACGCACCGATTCCGACCGCGACGAACATCACGCCGAACAGGATCGTAACCAGCGTCAGCGCCAGGAACTCGCCGACCGGAAACCCCTCGATGCCGATGGCGAAGAAGACCGTCGCGGGCAGGAAGCCGGCCAGGAGGGCGACGGTGAACAGGCCGCTCCGGCCGAGGAACTTGCCGACGATAATTTCCTTGCGGGTGTGTGGAAGCGAGAGGAGGATCTTGATGCTCCCGAGTTCGGTTTCGCGGACGATCGACTTGATGCTGACCACCAGTCCGGTAACCGGGATCAGAAACAGCACCGCGAAGATGAAGGAGAGGCCGAGCGCCCCGCCGACGCTGGCGTCACCGCTGGCGTTCGAACTCTGGATCGCCAGCCAGAGCGCGAACCCGGCGATGCTGATGACGAACAGCGCCGTCAGCGCCCACAGCAGCTTCGATCGGACCCCGTCCTGGAAGTCCTTCCGGGCGACGGCCTGGTAACTCATGCCGTCACCTCCGCCGTCTCGGTCGTGTACGCCCGGAAGACTTCCTCCAGCGAGGCCTCCTCGGTCGAGAAGTCCTCGACGATCGAACCGGCGTCCTCCAGGGCGGAGAGGACGGCAGTTTTCGACCCCGACGTCGAGACGACGATCGTCGACGTCTCGGCGACCGTGTCCCGATCGACCGCGGAGACGCCGTCGACGGCCCGGACGGCCGCCAGGGCGTCGTCGGTGACGCGGTCGAGTTCGATGCGCAGGGATTCGCCGCCGGAGACCGATTCGCGCAGTCCTTCGATGGTGTCGACGGCAACCATCTGCCCGTCGCGGACGATACCGACGCGGTCACAGACCGCCTCGACCTGTTCTAAGATGTGACTCGAGAAGAAGACCGTCGCGCCGCGGTCGCGTTCCTGCGCGATGAGTTCGCGCATCTCGCGGGCGCCGTTGGGATCGAGCCCCGTCGTGGGCTCGTCGAGGATCAGCAGGTCGGGCTCGCCGACCAGCGCCATCGCCAGCAGGAGGCGCTGGGCCATCCCCTTCGAGTAGCCGCCGGTCTTGCGCTGGGCTTCCGTGCGGGTGAGTCCGACGCGCTCTAAGAGTTCGTCGGGGTCGTCGTCGGCTTCTTTCGACTCGATGGCGAACGCCAGGTGCTGGTAGCCGGTCAGTCGGTCGTAGGTCTGGTAGCCTTCGGGGAGCACGCCGATGCGCTGGCGGATTTGCTTGCTGTCCGTCTGGGCATCCATCCCGAGCACCGAAATCTCGCCGGCAGTCGGGGTGACGAAGTCTAAAAGCATGTTGATCGTCGTCGACTTGCCGGCACCGTTCGGGCCGAGGAAGCCGAAGATTTCACCGTCCTCGACGGTCAGGGAGAGCTGGTCGACGGCGACGACGTCTCCGTAGTGTTTCGAAGCGTCGTCCACTGTTACTGTCGCCATATCTCGCCTCTCTCGACCGTGAACAAAAGCGTTGTCACTTATTGAAGATTTGACTAATCGATCGATATCCGCCGCACGATGGGCTGCTCCGGCGGTTCGAAGCACTCTCTCCGCCTAGAGCTGCTCGTCGGGCGCGCGGGTGTTCGCGACGCGATTCGCCTCGGTCGCGTAGCGATCGATCGTGTCCGGGTCGTCGACCGGTTCGAGTTCGGCTGGATCCAGGTCCACGGCCGCCGTCGGCGCGTTGCCGGCGCGAAGGCTGTTCGCACTCCGTTCCCGGCGCTGGTAGCGTTCCCCGTCGGGCGTCGCGTAGACGAGCGTCACGAGGTTGCGATCGTCGAACGTTCGCTCGACGAGCCAGCAGCGCTGGGTCGCCGCGTCGTCCTCGGTCATGGGTCCCGGTTCGAGCGCCAGTGTGGAGAGTGTATCGCCGGTCCCCTCTGGCGGTCGCGGCGTCGACCTGTCGGGAAGTCGCATCCGTCGTGGAGTCGCACTCGGTCACGCATCGCACTCGAACTCGCGGTCTTCCTCGGGCATCCGATGGGACTCGAGTACGTACACACGGTCGCACCCGTTCAGACACACGCATTTCCGGCGTGACAGCTGCGAACCCCCTACTTTCCGTAGTCGGTCCCTAGACCGGCTGTATGCCCGGGATGTTATTCCCGGTTCGATCCGAATCCCCGTCGATGGCAACGCGCGATGGGAGCGACGACCGCTCCGTGCGTGCTGCGGACCCCTCCGGGCAGAGCGGGGGCGGCGAGGCGGTCGACTATCCCTGGCAGGATCCCAACGGACAGACCGCCTGGGAGGGTCGCGTCGACGAACTGCTCTACGCGGGCGAGTCGATCCGCGAGCGGGTTCACGTGGACGGCCACGAACTCGTGGTGACGAGCCATCGCGTGCTCCAGTTCACCCCGGACGCCGTCGACGGGCCGCGGTTTCGACAGGTCGATCGACCGAACGTGGCCACGGTTCGACTCCAGACTAGCGAGTCGCTGGGACTGCTCTTCTGGTCGCTCGCCTTCGCCGTGGTCGGTGCCGCGCTCGTGGTGGTCGCGTTCTCCTACGAGTTCGGCGGTGTGGTCCCCGACCTCAACGGCGGCGGTCCTGGCATGGGTGCCGTACAGGGGACCGTCGAGGCGATCGAATCCCTGCTGTCGGTCTTCGAACTCTTCTTGCTCGTCACCGGGGTACTCACCATAGTCGTCGGGCTCGTGGCGTTCGGCTGGTACGTTCGGACGCGAACCCAGCGCCTCGTCGTGGCCGTCGTCGGCGCCCGGGATCTCACGATTCCGCGACCGGCCGAGGGGGCCGATGCGGCGGTCGCCGCCCTCGAGACGGCGATCGCGGGCCGCCCGTCCGTCGAGGCGGGGTCGCTCGTCGGCATTCGACCGGACGGGGACGACGAGGCCGCCCGATCCGGGACGTCGGAGTCGGCCGAGGACGATTGACTCGACTTGCTAAGACGGTTCGCCGACCGTGTACACTTCGTCGCGTCGATATCACACCGTACTTCCGGTCCGATCCATCGCGTCAGGCTGAAACCGTTCGACCCCCTATCCGGGTTCGATGCAGGCCGATCGGGTTCGCGAGCGGGCCGCCGAACTGCCGACCGAGCCGGGCGTCTACCAGTTCTTCGACGGGGAGACGACCCTGTACGTCGGCAAGGCCGTCGACGTCCGCTCGCGGGTGCGGTCGTACGCCGACCCGCGGAGCGCCCGGATCCGGCGGATGGTGCGCGAGGCCGACTCGATCGACGTGGCCGTCACGGACACGGAGACCCAGGCGCTCCTCCTGGAGGCCAATCTGATAAAGCGCCATCAGCCCCGGTACAACGTCCGGCTCAAGGACGACAAGTCCTACCCGATGGTCCAGCTGACCGACCACGAGGTTCCACGGATCGAGATCACGCGCGATCCAGCCGAGGCCGCGACGGTGTTCGGCCCGTACACGAAGAAAACCCGGGTCGAGACCGTCGTGAAGGCGTTGCGCGAGACCTACGGCGTCCGCGGGTGCTCCGATCACAAGTACCGCGGGCGGGATCGCCCCTGCCTGGACTACGAGATGGGCCTCTGTACGGCGCCGTGTACGAACGAGATCGAGCCCGGGGCCTACGCCGACGACGTCGACACCGTCCGACGCTTCCTCGAGGGTGAGACGGGCGTCCTCGCGGATCCGCTCGAACGGGCGATGAACGAGGCCGCCGAGGCGAATAACTTCGAGCGGGCGGCCAACCTGCGCGACCGGCTGGCCGCCGTCGAGCGCTTCCACGGCGAGGGCGGCGAGGCGGTCCAGTCCTACGACGACGAGGAGAGCGTCGACGTCCTCGGCGTCGCCATCGAGGGCGAGGAGGCGACGGTCGCCCGACTGCGCGCGGAGGGTGGCAAACTCGTCGACCGCGACCGGTTCACCCTCGCCGCGCCGTACGGCGCCGACGAGGGCGTCCCGACGGTGATCGCCGCCTTCGTCGTCCAGCACTACGCCGAGCGCGACCTGCCCGACGCCCTGTTGCTCCCCGAGCGCCACGACGACGACGAGGTCGCCGCCTGGCTCGACGCCGAGGGCGTGGCCGTCCGCGTCCCCGGCGCCGGTCGGGAGGCGAAGCTGGTCGACCTCGCGCTGAAGAACGCCCGGCGAAACGTTGGCGGCCGCGACGAGTGCGGGATGCTCGCCGACGCCCTCGAGCTCGACAGCGCCCGCCGGATCGAGGGCTTCGATGTGAGCCACGCCCAGGGCAAGTCCGCCGTGGGGAGCAACGTCACCTTCGTCGGCGGCAGCGCCGAGAAAGCCGACTACCGGCGCAAGAAACTCGACGATCGGAACGACGACTACGACAACATGGCCCAGCTCCTCCGCTGGCGGGCCGCCCGCGCCGTCGAGGGACGCGACGACCGGCCCGACCCGGACCTCCTGCTGATCGACGGCGGGGCGGGCCAGCTTGCGGCCGCTCGTGAGGCCCTCGAGGCGGAAGGCTGGGACGTTCCGGCGGTCGCCCTCGCGAAGGCCGAAGAGCGCGTCGTCACGCCCGATCGCGAACACGCCTGGCCGAGCGACGCGCCACACCTGCACCTCCTCCAGCGGGTGCGAGACGAGGCCCACCGCTTTGCGGTGCAGTACCACCAGACCGTCCGCGACGAGGTAAAGACGGTCCTCGACGACGTCCCCGGAATCGGTCCCGAGACGCGAAAGCGGCTGCTCGGTCGCTTCGGCAGCGTCGAGAACGTCCGCGAGGCGAGTCTTTCGGACCTGCGGAGCGTCGACGGCGTCGGCGCGAAGACCGCGGAGACGCTCAAGTCGCGGCTGTAGCGAGGAAGACGGTGGTGCGGTCCGGACCGCTCAGGTCCACGCCGTACGGAACTCGGAGACGACTGGGAACTCGAAGACGACCGTCGTCGGGCCAGTAGTTCTTTTTCGCCGGGCTCCGATTTCGGTGCCGATGGACACGTTTGGCCGGGGCATCGTCGTGCCTTTTTTTGCTATCCTCTTTCCGTTACTCTGGTACGTGAATCGCAATCTGACGACGGACGTGCTCCCGCCGACCGTCGAACCCTCGTTCGGGTTGATCGCAGCCGGCATCGCCGTCGCCGTCGTCGGAGCGGCAGTCGGCGCGGCGATCACATCGATGCTGCTCCGGCGGTACGACGGCGAGTCCGCGTCGACGAGCCGCGTTCGACGGGTATTCGTCCCGCCACCGCGCGCCCTCCGTCTCTTCCTCGGCTGCATGGCGGTCATCGGCGTGATCGCGGCGATCCTCTTTTCCGGCGGTGGCCCGGAGTGGCTTCGGACGGTGCTGCTGGTAGCGGTGGTGCCGTTCGTCGTGCCGTTCGTACTCCTCGCGCCGCTCGCGATCCACTCCCACCTGGCGACGATCCTCGGACTGGTGTGCATTCCGCTCTGGTGCTCGCTCGTCTCGACGCTCGTCGCCGGGTTCGATCGGTGAAGTCGGGGTGAGGACTTTGTGACTCGGTAGCGTAGTTCACGGTGTGTCCGAAGACGACCCGTTCGACGACCTGTTAGACGAACTCGACGCCCACGGCGACCTCGAAGCGGCCGAACAGGCGCTTTCGATCCGCATGGAGACCCGCCGGTACGGGAAACCGGTGACGATCGTCGAGGGCTTCGACCTTCCGACGGCAGAACTCAAGTCGGTCGCCTCCGACCTCAAGAGCTCGGTGGGAGCCGGCGGCACCGTCGACGAGGGCCGGATCGAACTCCAGGGCGACCACCGCGACCGCGTTCCGGACCTCCTTCGCGACAAGGGCTACCAGGTCGAGTCCTAGCGAGGTCGAACCGTCGCGTCGATGCTCGCGCAGCCGGACGTGTCGACGCTCGCCACGGCGGCAACGGCAGTCGGACGTGTGCAAGTTGAATTGAACGAACACCTTTACAGTCGGTCGGTGAAGGCCGAATCATGGGACAGATTAACAGAGGGATCCGACCCGCGACGGCCGCCGATCGCGAGGCCATCCGGGACGTCGCCAGGGCGGCCTGGCACGACACGTACGACGAACTCGACGCCGAGACCATCGACGAGACCGTCGACGCCTGGTACGACGATCCGTCGTTCGGCGAGGCGCTCGAGAAACCGGGAACGGCAATCCTGGTCGCCGAGGTCGACGGCGAACTCGTCGGGTTCACCCACGGCGTCGTCGACGAGGACGAGGGCGACGTCCTCCGGATGTACGTCCACCCGGACCACCAGCGCGAGGGGATCGGGACCGCGCTGCACGAGCGCTTGCGGGGGGACCTCGAGGACTTCAGCATGAAGCGGATGCGCGCCATCGACCTCGCCTCGAACGAGGGCGGGCGCCACTTCTACGAGCAACTCGGTTTTTCCGAGTCCGGCGAGGGGACGGTCGAACTCGGCGGCGAGGCACGTCGCGAGGTCGTCTACACGCTCGAACTGTGAGCCCGCTCGCCCACGCCACTCGGTTGCTTCTCCGTAAATGGCACCGTCTCCGTGAATGGCACCGACGGGACTATCGCTCCCGAGATAACTGGAACGAATACATACCGCTTTCGGAATTACCAACTTTTGCAGGTAATTGATTACCGGGCACGTGCGAGTACCTCGTATGCACGACTCCGATCGGATGGCTGCGTTCGACACCCGTACGGTGACCGCGGGTGAGAGGATGACCGCCCACCAGGGCGGCTACGGCGATGTCGTCTCGCCGATCCATCTCGCCTCGACCTACGCGCTCGAGGAACTGAACCCCTCGCTCTCGCTGGAGGACGTCGACCCGGACGCCGGCGAGTACCTCTACTCTCGACTCTCGAATCCGACCCGGCGGGCGCTGGAGAACCGCCTCGCCTCGCTGGAGGGTGGCGAGCACGGGCTGGCCTTCGCGTCCGGAACGGCGGCGATCGCCGCGATCGGCCTCTCGGTCCTCGAACCCGGCGACCGGCTCGTCGCCTTCGAGGACCTCTACGCGGGAACCAAGCGGATGTTCACCGAACTATTCGGCGAACGCTTCGACGTGGACGTGGTCTTCGTCGACGCGACGGATCCCGACGCGGTGGCCGCCGCGGTCGACGACCGCACCGCCCTCGTCTGGCTGGAGACGCCGACGAACCCCCTGATTCGTCTCTGTGACGTCGCAGCCATCGCCGACCTGGCCCACGACCACGACGCCCTCGTCGGCGTCGACAACACGTTCCTCAGCCCGTACTTCCAGCGGCCGCTCGAACTGGGTGCCGACCTCGTCGCTCACAGCACGACGAAGTACCTCAACGGCCACAGCGACTCGATCGGCGGGGCCGTCGTCACGGACGACGCCGACCTGGCCGACGAGCTGGCGCTCACCCAGCAGATCACCGCCGGCAACATGCTTTCGCCGTTCGACAGCTTTCTCACTCTCCGCGGGCTGAAGACCCTCTCGCTGCGGATGCGCCAGCACGAACGCAACGCGATGGCACTCGCCGAGTTCCTCGAGGCCCACCCCGCCGTCTCGGCCGTCCACTATCCGGGCCTGGAATCACATCCCCAGCACGACCTCGCGACCCGCCAGCAGTCGGGCTTCGGCGGCGTCCTCTCGTTCGAACTCGCCGGCACGCAGGACGACGCCATCGCCTTCCTCGAATCGCTGGACGAGTTCGCCCTCGCCGTGAGCCTCGGCGGCGTCGAGTCGCTGATCGAACTCCCCGCGGCGATGACCCACGAGCCGCTCGATCCCGAAACGCGCGAGGCGATCGGCATTACGGACACGCTCGTCCGGATGTCCGTCGGCGTGGAGGACGTCGACGACCTGCGGGCGGATCTCGCGCAGGGATTAGAGCGCGTGTCGGCGGTGGAGTCGGTAGCCAGCACCGGGGAGTGAATTTTCACCCTGACGGCCTCGTCAGGATATCCTCATCGTATAACTCGGTGATCGTTCTTGTCTATAGCATCCACGCGAGCGCAAGCGAGCGTGGTTCTCCGACGGCGAGGCCGAAGGCCGAGTAGTCGGCCTTTTTCATCGAAGTTTTTGCGGTGAGCGGTGCGCTTCGCGCACCCGAACCGCAAAAAGTTCGGTTTTAGAACTCGTCTGCCGGCGGGGCGATGCCCTCCTCGTCGTCGCCGTGGCCCGCCAGGCCGAACTCCTCGCGGACCTCGATGATTCGGTCGCGGATGTCCGCCGCGAGCTCGAATTCGAGGTTCCCGGCGGCCGCCTCCATCCGATCTTCGAGTTCCTCGACGTACCGGGCCGCCTCGTCTTCGTCTTCGAGTTCCCGGCCCGACACCGAGGTGGTCTCGGTCTTGCTGCCGGGGAGGTTCGTCTCGCCGACCTCCTTCTCGATCGTCGTCGGCTCGAGTCCGTGGTCCGCGTTGTACTCCTGCTGGATCTCGCGGCGGCGCTGGGTCTCCTCGATCGCCGACTCCATCGCGTTCGAGGGCTCGTCGGCGTAGAGGACGACCTCGCCGTTGACGTTCCGGGCGGCCCGTCCCATCGTCTGGACGAGGGTGGTCTCGCTCCGGAGGAACCCCTCCTGGTCGGCGTCGAGGATCGCCACGAGGCTCACCTCCGGAATGTCGAGGCCTTCCCGGAGGAGGTTGATCCCGACCAGCACGTCGATCTCGCCCAGTCGAAGGGAGCGAACGATTTCGTGACGCTCGAGCGTGTCCGTCTCGTCGTGCATGTAGGCGACGTCGACCCCGGATTCCTCGAGGTACTCCGTGAGGTCTTCGGCCATCCGTTTGGTGAGCGTCGTCACGAGGGTACGTTCGTCGCGCTCGATTCGCTCGTCGATACGATCCATGAGGTCGTCGACCTGGCCCGTCGCCGGTGCGACCTCGACTTCGGGGTCGACGAGGTAGGTGGGTCGAACGATCTGTTCGACGATCTGATCACTTTGATCTTGCTCGTAGTCACTCGGCGTCGCCGAAACGTACAGCGTGTTATCCGTACGTTCCTCGAACTCCTCGAACGTCAGCGGGCGATTGTCGTAGGCCGTCGGCAGTCGGAAACCGTTCTCGACCAGCGAGTCCTTCCGGGACTTGTCGCCGGCGTGTTGGCCCTTGATCTGGGGGAGGGTGACGTGAGATTCGTCCACCACGGTCAGAAAGTCGTCGGGGAAGTAATCCAGCAACGTGTACGGCGTGTCGCC
>SLIS01000337.1 GCA_007135505.1 Halovivax sp. | reverse complement strand
TCGGATTCATGCGCCTCCCAACGGCCGGCATCGAACAGCAGTTCATATAAGCGCCGGACTCGTACGTGGAGACAAGCGACCAGCCCACGTACCCTTCACCATGTCAACTGAGGAATCCAGTCACGTGTATCGACTTCACTCGACGCTCGAACTGCCCCTCGAGGACTTACACGACCACCTCGACGAAGCAACGTATCCCGACGGCGTCGCCGACGTCGAACTCACCCGGCGTAACAACACGCTCATCCTCAAGGCAGACGCCGAGGACGACAGCGTGAGCAAGTACACCCCGTCGGCCCAGCTGAAAGCGAGCGTCACCGAAAACCGCGTCTACGAGGAAGATCCCGAGGAACACCGTAACGCCTTCCGCTGGGAGGACGAGGAAGAAGAGGAGATCGAGTCCGAACTCGTCGAGTACGCGGCGTTCAAGGGCGATCGCGAGACGGTCCTCCAGAACTCGCTGCTCCAGTACGAGATGTTTCTGGTTCTCTGTGATATCGCCGAACAGTCGGAGAAAGGAACGCTGACGGCGATCTCGGACAACGGCGGACAGCTAGAGGCGACGCGGATCGTCGACGGCGAAGTGCGCCCGGCCGACGTCGAGGTCGTCGAGGGCCCACGCGACAGCACGAGTTCCTCGGGCGGCGTGAACTGGCGAGACAATAAATTCATTTCCGACTGATCGGTCGAACTGGTCGGTCACAGCGGGCCACCAACGTCTTTCTCTGAACTACCGTCGGTCGCTGGCGCGTCGGAAGCGCGAGAACTGAAAGACGACTACGATCGACCAGGTCAACGGCCGTCAGGATGGGAAGTCACAGACCGTATTGTACGTCGCCGACGATGGCTCCGATTCGAGCGAAATCGTCGTCTCATCCCCGGATTCGATCGATACTCGATAGTCTGCGTACGTAAAGTCGATCGAGACCTGTTCCGTTCGCTCGTCCGAGCACAAGCGCTCGAGTGCGTCGGGGTCGATCACCTCGTAGAGCGGTGGCAACGAGAGCACATCGACGCCCTCCCGGTCCGCAACGGCCTGCGCGATCTGCTGGGTGACTGTCGAGTCGGTTGACATACCGATCCGGATTCCGTCGGGCACTATAACTTCCGGGGGTCCTTTTCTGACGTCCGTCATCGCTGCGTCTGACGGTCCCCGTTCACTGACCGCTCAGTTCGCCGAAGCCTGGACCGGGTCGACGAAGAGCAGGACCCTGTCAGTCACTCGCCGGGTGGGTTGCCGACGACTTCGGGTGGGTTGTCGCCACAGCCGTGACGGTAGATGAAGTCGAACTCCCTGTCACGATCGTCGGGTGCGTCGATCGTCTCGTGGCTGATGTCCTCCGTCACCTCGTACATCTCGATACTGCGGAGTTCGGTCCCGTGCTCGTCCGGCCAGCTCTCACAGAGGTGTTCGGCCAGGAGTTCCGGCGCGTCGGTGTTGAACGTCGCACGCCGGATACTGTTCATGTAGAAGCGTTCGCGATAGGATCCGTGTTGCTTCTGGAGTTCGTCGTACGGCCTGTCGAACGTCAGTTCCCGGCCGTCGTTGAAGACGTCGATCCGGTCGCCGTCGGCCGTGATGGCGGGGAAGACGTAGTACCGGTCGGTCGATCGCGGAATTGGCGCGAAGATGCTCCAGGCCGGTTGATCGATACCGAGGCTGGCCGAGACGGTCTGGACGTGTTCGATGCCGGTGGTCTCTTCCATTGCCTTCTCGAATCGTTCCTCCTCGTCGAGATCCTGGTCCAGGAGGACCCACGCCTGGATCGGCACGACGAGGGCCGTGACGATGACGACGACGAGGATGACGGCGAGCGTCCCGTCGTACGTGAGCCGTCGAACGCGGGTCGGTCCGTGGCCACCGACGTGGGCCCGCGGTAACACGGCGGCGATTCGGTGGCCCGGTCGGCTGAGGGTGGCTCGAACTCGCTGGACCGGACGAGCGAATCCGCTTCGATCCAGTACTGCCGAGCCGTCACGCCAGAATTGCGGCTGCAAGAAGAGCGTGAGACCGGCTATCGCCACGTACGCGAAGGCACCGATTCTGACGGTGAGCGCGAAGGAGGCGTGTCCGCCGACGAACATCGCGGTGAACAGGAGTCGCGGGCGCCCGCGCAGCAGAACGAGCAGTGGCGACAGCAACAGCATGTAGTACCACAGTAGCCCGCCGTAGCCGATGAGCGTCGTGAACTGTCTGGCGAAATCGCCGAGCAGGAACGTCATCTCGTCGATACCGAAGACGAGCGGCGCCGCCTCGCCGGACTGCCAGAGGGTCGACTGCCGTTTGTGAATCCCGTTGACGAGGTACATGAAGACCATCTGGGAGAGGGCGAACAGCGTGGCCAGGTTCGCGACCGATCGTCGAGGCAGCCGTCCTCGCTGGATCGCGTCGATCGACCACCGCTCGCCGAGGGGCAGGAAGATCGCCCAGAAACAGAGCAGCCGGAAAAGGATGTCCGCGTAGCTCAGCACGAGGGGATTGTGGTGGTCGAGCGAGACGACGCCGATGAAGGTGAGCACCATGGCGATCCGGGTCTTGTAGCCGAGGACGAGCTGGATCGCGATCAGTGCCTGGA
>SLIS01000424.1 GCA_007135505.1 Halovivax sp. | reverse complement strand
CGTTCACGATCACCAACGTCGGCGGTATCGGCGGCGAGTACGCGACGCCGATCCTGAACTATCCCGAGGCCGGCATCCTGGCGATCGGCGAGATCACACGCAAACCCCGCGTCGTCACCGACGAAGACGGCGAGGAGTCGATCGAGCCACGGTCCGTACTGCCGCTGTCGCTGTCGTTCGACCACCGGCTGATCGACGGCGCCGTCGGCGCACAGTTTACGAACACCGTGATGGAGTACCTCGAGCATCCCGAACTGCTATTGCTCGAGTGACCGTACCCCGAGATACTACCAATGAGAGTTGAGCTACCGAACCCGAGCGAATCGAGCGGAGGAACTGACTGATGGTCGTTGGAGACGTTACGACCGGAACCGACGTGGTCGTCATCGGCGCCGGCCCGGGCGGCTACGTGGCCGCGATCCGTGCTGGCCAACTCGACCTCGACGTCACGTTAGTCGAGAAAGAGGCCTACGGTGGGACCTGTCTGAACCACGGCTGTATCCCCTCGAAGGCCCTCATCACGGCGACGGACGTCGCCCACGAGGCCCGCCACGCCGAGGAGATGGGCATCCACGCCGACCCCGCGGTCGACATGGCAGGGATGGTCGGCTGGAAAGACGGCGTCGTCGACCAGCTCACGGGCGGCGTCGAGAAGCTCTGTAAAGCGAACCAGGTCAACCTGCTCGAGGGAACGGCCACCTTCGCCGGCGAGAACACCGTCCGCATCTCACACAGCGGCGAGGGCCAGGGCTCTGAGACCCTCGAGTTCGAACATGCCATCGTCGCGACCGGCTCGCGTCCGATCGAGATCCCGAACTTCTCGTTCGACGACGAGCCCGTGTTGAACTCGCGACAGGCGCTCGCGCTCGATTCGGTCCCCGACTCGCTCGTCGTCGTCGGCGCCGGCTACATCGGGATGGAACTGGCGAGCGTCTTCGCCAAACTCGGCACCGACGTCACCGTCGTCGAGATGCTCGAGTCGATTCTGCCCGGCTACGACGACGACCTCAAACGACCGGTGAAACAGCGGGCGAACGACCTCGGCATCGAGTTCGAGTTCGGCTACACGGCCGCCAAGTGGCACGAACACGGCGACGGCATTCGTGTCATTGCCGAACCGGCCGAGCAGGCTGCGGCCGACGGTGGGAGCGAGGCGCGTCGCGACTCGGACGATGCGAGCGGGTCCGCGGCCCGCGAGCAGGCTGCGACGGACGCCGATGAGTCGCTCGACCTCGACGCCGAAAAGGTGCTCGTCGCCGTCGGTCGCGAGCCCGTCTCCGATACGGTCGGCCTCGAGGAAGTCGGCGTCGAGACGGACGAGCGTGGCTTCATCGAGACCGATTCGCGCGCACGCACGAACGTCGAGCACGTCTTCGCGGTCGGCGACGTCGCCGGCGAGCCGATGCTCGCACACAAGGGCAGCGCAGAAGGACAGGTCGCTGCCGAAGTGATCGCCGGCGAACCCGCGGCGCTCGACCACCAGGCGATCCCCGCGGTCGTCTTCACAGACCCCGAAGTCGCGACCGTCGGGATGACCGAGACCGAAGCCGAAGACGCCGGGTTCGAGACCGCCGTCGGTCAGTTCCCGTTCCGGGCCAGCGGCCGCGCGCTGACGACCGGTGACACCGACGGCTTCGTCAAGATCGTCGCCGACGAGGACGAGGGCTACGTTCTCGGCGCCAGTATCGTCGGCCCCGAAGCATCGGAACTGATCGCCGAACTCGGCCTCGCGATCGAACTCGGCGCGACGCTCGAGGACGTCGCGTCGACGATCCACGCCCACCCGACGCTCGCCGAATCGGTGATGGAAGCCGCCGAGAACGCTCTCGGACACGCGATCCACACCCTGAACCGCTGACTCGGCCCGCCGCTGCTGACTCGGCCCGCCGCTCGATCCCTTTTACCTGTCGCGCGAACATCTTCCCGTGCCTTCTCGAGCGGCAAGAACCGTCTTACAGTCCCTTCATCTGACGGTCTAAGATAAGAACGTCAGCTATGACGTCCCACTCTCCCCGACGAACCCGTCGCACCGTCCTCTCGATCGCTGGCGCGAGCGCGCTCGGCTCGCTTGCGGGCTGTCTCTCGACGATCACCGGTGACGACTCGAGCGACGCCCCCGCCGACGGCTCCTCCGACGACGGAACCGACGCCGATGACGACGGTCCGTTGACCGACTACGAGTACACGGCCCCGCCACAGGTCGTCGACCTCCACGAGCAGGGCTACGAATCGACGCTGCGAACCGTCCCCGCCAGACACGAACTCGTCTCGGCGGACGCCGCCGGGGGCCCGGTGACGCTCGAGGAAGTCTGGGCCTTCGAAGCCGACGATCTGGCACCGAGCGTTCCCGGCCCCATCTACCGCGTTCCCGAGGGTGAGACGGTCGAACTCCACTACGAGAACACCGGACACGACCACGACCACACGATTCACGTCCACGCAGTCGACAAACGCTGGCACGACGACGGCTCGCCGGACACGACCGGCCACGAGATGGTCCACCCCGGCGAGACGGGCACCTACGAGATCACCGCCGACGTGCCGGGGACCCACTTCTATCACTGTCACGTCCAGACCG